>NZ_JALKIF010000001.1 GCF_023227715.1 Methanobacterium alcaliphilum | reverse complement strand
AGTGAAGAAGGACTAGTATACGATGAATCACAATGTGATTTCGTTGGTGCTTGTGTCCAGGCATGTCCAAACGACGCAATTCGAGTGGTTACCAAAACTGGTATGAAACTCCCTCAGCAGGAAAAAGTGGACGAAGATCCATCCTTCGCCATGTGCACTCGATGTGGTGCATGTACCATGACTTGCCCAAAAGGTGCGCTATCTCTAGTGGAAATAGATAAAGTCATTGGGGAGGAAACGGTAAAGAGAAATAGGGTGGAATATAATCCTTCAATATGTGATGAGTGTGGTGACTGTGTAGATGTATGTCCGTATAATATGTTGAAAATCACTGAAGAGAAGGTACCACTCAAAGGGTTCTGCATCCTCTGTGATAAGTGCATACCAGTATGTCCTACCCATGCATTAAGTTTAAAATAAGTTTTGGTGGATTAAATCACCATTTCCTAACTTTTTTTTTAGATAGTATTTTTAATAAGTATCAATTTAAAAAATTTTTTATAATAATGATCCGTCTTTTTTCCAGTATTTCACGCGTAGTACATAGCCAATTACCAGAATTACTAACCCTATTATAACCAAATTTTCATATACTGCTATTTGATCTGCAATCTGTTCATAGAACCTTCCAAATTGCCAGCCTATAAATCCTAATATGAATGCACGGACCAGACTTCCTAAAAATGTTATCAGAATATAATTTTTGATTTTATATCTAACAATACCACAAAATGTGCTGATGGCGATACTGGGGATAATGGGGATGGCCCTTAAAGTTAATAATACCATATCGTCACTTTTACTTTCTTCAAATTTTTTCTGAGTTTTTTCCACATCATCCCAGGAAAAACCAAGATAATGACCCCACCGGTTAATGAATGGTTTGCCAATAGAATATCCAATCCCATAGAGGAATAGTGAGCCAAGGGTAAGACCTAAAGAAGCAGGAATACAAACATAAAAAAATAGTTGGAGTACTGTAATGGCATTAACTGGGGCGCCATGCATCATGAAAAAGCTACTTCCCATGATTATTAAAGTGGAGGGTATAGGGGCAATAATTTCTTCTATAAAACTTCCTAAAAATACACCTAATGATCCATAGATTGTGAAAAAATTTTGAAGAGATAACATTAGCTCGTTCAACACAGTCACACCATTAGATAAGAAAAAAAGTTTTAAAATTAGTTAATTTTTATATATATTTTATGGGCGTCTAGGTCTATTTCAACTATTGTGCCTTTTAAGTCCTTTCTTTGGTTTAATATGTCCACCATATGAATGTCCTCGCCTTCAATTTTGATGGATATTACATCTTCCATTAGAATGGAACCATCAGTAGAATAAGCATTAGATTCGCACATTTTATCACCGACTGCTTGTTTTGTACTTTCTATTTAAATAATGTTTTCATGGAATTAAAATTATTTTTCAAACTTATTGTTTTGTGACTATTCTATCATATATAAATAATTTTTTTATTTTTTAGTGAATATATTCCCAAAAATTAGATGCCTATATTTTAATAACGGAAATGTCAGTTTATACTACTTTATTGTAATATTTGTTCGTATAATTCATGTCACCTTGCGAAATAATGCGAACAAAATTAATCTATTTATAATAGGAATACTAATTAATAATTTGCATACTAATAAGCGAAAAAGGAGGTGAAAATATACGAGAAGATATGCAAAAATCATTAATTGCCATCATATTTACTTTATTATTCGCATTACTTATTTCTGGAACAGTAACAGCTGCAGATAATACTACAAACAACATATTGGACTTAAACAATGAAAGCTCGGTTTTTGAACAGCAAAATATGAGTTTAAATACCATTAATCACACTAATTCATCGAATACTAACACATCTTATGATGAACTCCTTTATAAGAAAAATAATAATTCTAATTCCAAAAATATTATTTCTGGAATAGTTTTAGATTGCATAACCTATAAACCATTCCCTAATGCCACGATAACAGTCAAAACAGTTAACAGCGTAAAAGTTGCAGAGACAACTACAGATGAAAATGGTCTGTACTACTTAATGTTTTACAGTAATGAAACCACATTTAATGTAATTGCCAGTGCTTTGGGGCACGTTTCACCTTCTAAACAGATTAATCTGAGTTTTAATCCAGATAATCAGATTTATCAGGGAACTGCCAACTTTACTTTAGGACAACCTGCAGTAACCATCTCTGTGCCTGAAGAGGTTTTCATAAATGAACTATTCACCCTCAACTTAACCTTCAATAACACTGGAACTAGCACGGGATTTGCTCCAGTGGTTGAGTTATTCTTACCGCCGGGTGTGAGTTTTGATTTTGCTACGTTCCTAGGTTCGGGTGTCACGGCAACAGATGTTGGGGTTTTTCCTGTGTCTGGCCAATTATATGATCCTGTACTCCGTCAAACCATAAATGGTCCTGTAGGATACAGATTAATTGTTTTAGAGTACCCTCTGGGAAGTTTCACTCCAGATCAAACACCAGTAACAATCAATGCTGCATTAAGGATGGGTACAGTTTCAATTGGAACTCCATTATCTATATATGCACAGCCATGGTTCAGATTAGGTAATACTCCCATAGATGATCCGTCTATAGATCCGCCAATTTCTGGTGTCAGGATAAATGATACTGTAACTCCAATAGTTATGAAATTGACGAAAAATGCGATTATCCATGAGGATGAAACAGCCACGGGACTAAATTATCCTGTAACATATGAACTATATCTGGATATAGCTAATGGGACAACAGTGACCAATATCAATGTCACGGATATTTTATCTGGTAACCTGCAGTTTTTAAATTTGATAACTGCTGATGGGGGATCTGTCATTGCACAGCCTTCCACATCCACTCCTGGTGGAAACTTAATAATTAATTTTGCTTCTGTTTTAGGATTATTTGGAGGACCAGAGAAAACCATAAGATATACCGTTTTTGCTCCAGAATTTAATAGTACTTCCAATGCAGTTTTGGATCCTATAACTGGTTACAGCCCAGATGGTGGAGTAAGAAATGCCATAAACAATGCTACAGCTAGTGGGACATATTTGGGAAACACTATAATTTCTGATGGCCCAGAATCTGATTATATTATCAGATTACTGTCATTGGCAACACAAAAAGGTGTAACTCTTCAAAATGACCCACAAGGCAATGGATACAGTCCCGGTGACTCTTTAGAGTACACTATAAATTTCCAGATTTCAGACTACTTTGCATTTAAGAACCTGGTCATTACTGATGTAGTGGGCGATGGTCAAACATTTAATAGTTCATTCGTACCTGTTTTACGCATTGTGGAAAACGGGACGGTGATAAATATTATTTTTGACCCCGCATATTATTCAGTAAACCATAACTCTGCTACTGGGGAGACTACCATAGTCTTTAATGTTTCAGGACAACTGGCAGCAAGAGGTATAGATAGTGTTTTAACTGGAGGATTATATGATAACCGGACAGATAATCGCGGTGCAACCACGGGTTATGTCGTATTCCGGACCATAATAGACACTATGTATGAAGGCCCTGTCCCTGGAGATAACCATATTGGTATGAGGGATACGACTTCCAATAATGTGGAAATAACAGGAGATATACTGGAAAGTGATTCTCAAGTTTCTGATGGGAGTGGTACCACAGTCACCATGACTGGACCATCCATCCTCAAGACAATCTACGCTATTGATGGGAACACAGCTTTTACAGACGTTAAAGTCAAAGCAGGGATGACGGTTACTTATTCTTTAGAGGCATATATTTACATATCCACTACAGAAGGTCTCTATATTGTTGATTATCTCCCAATTCCGTTCCTGAACGCTACTCAAGTTACAACTCAAATAGCTCAAGGAGATGGGGTGCCTGGTGCGGGACAATGGAGGCTGGCCGATGATGATACATTATCTGCATTTTTAGGGTCAGGTATACCGTGGTTAATGGTTAATGGTACTGAAAATTCCCTAATATTTTGTTATGGAAGTTTCAATGATACACTAAGTGAACCAAGAAAGATACATATTCTTTTCACGGTCACTGCTACCAATGAGCCATTCGCAGATTCACTTACTCTGGCCAATATGATGACTCAATGGTCCAATAACACTTTTGGTCAAATAGCCCAGCAGTCAGGAGTTGTTAATATAATAACTCAGACACCAAATCTGGTTATAACCAAAGGGGTGAATTCAACCACGGGGTCAGGAACTATCAACCCACCATCAACTGTTTTACCAGTTAATGGAAACCTTTCAGGTGCCGATGCAGGGGATGTAGTGACCTACATTATAACAGTGGAAAACCAGGGAAGTGCCGAAGCATACGATGTAAACATTAGAGATAGCTTACCTATCGGTCTTACCAATTTAGTACTGGTAAGTGTAAAAAATGGACTGGGGGCAGATCTATCATACACTGGAGATTTACTCTCTGGTTTAAGATTAACCAATCCATTAGCTGCTAATGATGGTAGTAAAGGATCTAATTTCTCTAATGACACAGCATTCATTATCTTCACCTGTACTATAGATAATACAGTTTATCCGAGACAGGTGATTAACAACCAGGCTAATATCACAAACTTCGCATCCACTCCAGGAGGTCCTAACTTTGTCCAGGACCAGAACCTGTTTACAGACAATGCAACAGTAACCATTGCCCCTCCAACAATAGTCAAAGCCTTAACTAATTCTTCAGACCCAAATACCTTAAATCGCAACCTCACCATAGGTGAAGTGGCAACTTTCAGGCTGAATATCACATTACCTGAAGGCCAAGTCACTAATCTCACGGTTAGAGATCTTTTACCTAATGGATTTGCCTATGTGCCGGGTAGTGTGGTGATAGATACTTCGGGGTTTGCAGGTACTTTAGCTACTTTAAATGTAGCTTACAATGATACAAGTAGAATTTTAACAGTTTTATTTGATGGATTAACTAATGTCAATCCAAACAACGACTTATCAGATAATTCTTTCTATGTGTACTTCAATGCAACAGTTCTAAACAGTACAGTCAATAACCGTGGGAACACTAAAAACAATAACGCCAACTTAACCTGGGTTAATAACCCTGATGGACAGGTTATATCAAACACAGTTAATATGCGAATCGTGGAACCAAATGTTACCATAACCAAATCATTCACTCCCAACCCTGCTGATGCAGGTGATACGGTAACTGTAACCTTTACAGTAAGGAATACGGGTAGTGATGTCTCATATGCTTATGATGTGTGCATTATAGATCCACTGGACAGCAATGTGTTTGATTTGAGTACAGTAAGTGAACTCTATACTCCTACAGGATTCACCTATAGTTTCACATCTCCAAATGTAATTTATATTGGAGGATCAATTGCCAACGGAGCAACTTTAACCTTTAATTTCACAGTTAAAGTTAGAGCAGACATAAGCCCCAACAGGATTTACCCAAACACGGCCTATGTAAATTCCACATCTATAAATGGAACGGATGCCAATGAGCGGAACTACACTACATCTGGAAGTTCCAACCTGCAGATAACTGTTCCAACCATAAATAAAATACTGGAAAGCTCATCTGAGCCAACAACCGCCGGTAATAATCTGACCATAGGTGAAGTTGCAACATTCAAGTTCAACATATACCTACCAGATGGTCAGACTACCAATCTAAAATTTATAGATATATTGCCTGTTGGATTCGCCTACATGGATAATACTGTAGTAGTAAATACCACAGGATTTAGTGGAACCTTAGGTTCTCCTATGGTAATTTTATATGATGCTGCAACAAGGACACTAAATATAACTTTCAATGGTACTACCATAGTACCTGAAGACTTTAACCCAAACAACAACAACTTCACCATAACATTCAATGCCACAGTACTAAATAACCCGGTTAATTCCTGGCTCAACCCATCCAAGACTAACCACGTAAATATGACCTGGGATGAAAATATCGCAGGCCCTATATCTGATAGTCTGAATCTAAATATAGTTGAACCACATTTAGTAATCACTAAAACACTCAACTCCTATGTGGTTGATGCTGGAGACCATATTACAGTTACAATGCGTGTTCAAAATACTGGAAACTCCACAGCATTTGATGTCAATGTAGTAGACATCTTAAACGGTGCACTATTTGACTTATCAAGTGTAAGTGAAGGAGCAACCCCTGCAGGATTCACATTTAACTATAATCCTGTTGGTGGAACAGTAAACTACACGGGTGGATCTGTAACTAATGGAACAAGTGTGGAATTCACATTCACCGTGAATATACGCTCTGATTTACATCCTGGTTTAAGCTACAACAATACGGCCAATGTAACTGGCTATTCACTACCTATCACCACTCTCCCTAATGACGAGAGACGCCAATACACCAACAACAGCACAGTAAATATAAACACAGTCCAAGCCACTATAGAAAAGACACTGGAGAGCTCTTCTGAGCCAACAACTACTAGTAATAATTTAACTATTGGCGAAGTTGGAACCTTCAAGTTTAATATAACCTTACCTGAAGGCCAACTAACCAATGTGGTACTGGTAGATTCACTACCAATCGGTTTTGAATACGTTCCAGGAAGTGTTACTGTAGATGTAACTGGATTTAATGGAACTTTGTCCACTTTAAACCCAACAATTAGCTATAATTCTGCTATAAGGATGCTTACAGTTGTATTCACTGGAGTTACAATAGTAAATCCTAATAATGACCCGCTAGACAACTCATTTGTCTTAAGACTTAATGCAACTGTACTAAACAGTACCAGTAATTCCTGGTTAACCCCACTCAAGGTCAACACTGTGAGCCTGGACTGGGATGAAAATGAAGGAAGCCCTGCTACTGACACTTTAAACCTCAATATAGTGGAACCGAGCCTAGTAGTCACAAAAACCATGACTCCAGACACAGTTCTAGCAGGAAACTATGTCAACATCAGATTTGATATTACCAATGTCGGAAACTCCACAGCATTTGACCTAATAGTTAAAGACATTCTAGATGGAAACATCTTTGATTTAACCACTGTAACTGAATTAAATACTCCAACAGGATTCACCTATGCCTTTACATCTCCAAGTGTAACTTACACAGGCGGATCACTGGCCAATGGATCAAGTATTTTCTTCACATTCACAGCCAAAATCAGACCAGATGTGGCAAACGGAGTAAACCATGAAAACACAGTCAATGTGACTTCATGCTCCATCCCACTCACCACAAACCCTAACAACGAAAGAAGAAGTTATGAAAATAACTCATCAGACATATTAAACATATTAACATCTGCGGATATTTATGTTCTTAAGTCTGGTGGTCCTGATCCGGTTGTTCCGGGTCGGAATGTGACTTATTCTATTGTTGTGGGTAATGTTGGTCCTTCTGATGCTCAGGATGTGACTTTGGTTGATGTGGTGCCTGGTGTGGTGTTGAGTCCGATGTTTTCGTTGGATGGTGGTGTTAGTTGGAGTTTGTGGAGTGGTTCGTATACTTGGTCTGGTGCTTTTGTGCCGGGTGCTAGTCGGACGGTTTTGATTACTGGTGTGGTTAATCCGTCTACTTTGAGTAGTTTTACCAATACTGCAACCGTTTCATCTACTACAACTGACCCATATCCTGAAAACAATACCAATTCTTCAACTATTGGTGTTGATCCACAAGCAGACATCTTTGTGATAAAATCAGATAGCCCCGACCCGGTTATTCCTGGAAGAAACATAACCTACACTATTGTTGTGGGTAATGTTGGTCCTTCTGATGCTCAGGATGTGACTTTAGTGGATGCAATACCTGGTGTGGTTGTGAATCCTTTGTATTCGTTGGATAATGGTATTAGCTGGAACTTTTGGACTGGGTTTTATCTTTGGTCTGGTGCATTTGCAGCAAATAGCAATGTAACCATTCTAATACAAGGTACCGTAGATCCAAGCGCTTCAGGATCCTTTACCAACACAGCAACAGTTTCCTCACAGACCATAGACCCTTATCCAGAAAACAACACATCCACTGCAGAAACCCTGATAAAAACAGCAGATATAGCAGTTACCAAATTGGTAAATCCAACCAAACCTAATTATTTAGGAAATGTAACCTACACCATAACTGTCACCAACAATGGTCCTGATAGTGCCACTGATGTAGAAATTACAGACATTTTACCTGTTGGATTAAAACTACTATCTATCAAAACTTCACAGGGAACCTACCACAATGGAGTATGGACCATTGGAACTATAGAAAACAAAAAATCTGCCACATTGACTATAATAGCTCAAGTGGTAAAATCAAATACAACTATTGAAAACACTGCAATAAAAACAGGTGAAAACGAATACGACCCTGACTTAACCAATAACAATGCAACAGCAAATATAACTGTTGCCAGCGCAGCTAATCTTTCTGTAGTTAAATCTGTAAACAACAAACGCCCAACGGTTGGTAAAATCATATACTTTACTATGATTGTGCAAAACCGCGGCCCGGATACAGCAACTAAAGTGAATGTTAGAGAAGTCATGCCAGATGGTTTGAGCTTCATATCATACACTGCTAACTACGGAACATACAATCCAAAAACAGGTATATGGACTATAGGTGATTTACCTGCAAACACTATTGCTAAATTAACTATAAAGTCCAAAGCCGTAAAATCTGGAAACTATGTAAACAAAGTACAGGTCGAATCATTAACCTATGATCCAATCATAGACGACAACACAGACAGCGTAAATATTACAGTCAAAGCAGCAGCTAACCACACAGTTCCAATGCAACAAACAGGAATGCCTGCCGCAGCAATGGTAATGGCATTATTAATGGTCTTTGCCGGTATGTTAATACCAAAATGGAAAAAATAAACCCTTTTTTCTTTTTTCTTTTTTTTTAAAATAATTAATTGTTTATTATTTAATCAAAGACGCAGTGGCCCTGATTTTTAAACACAATATTATCTTCCATAACCACATTCCCACGGACTATGGTCATTATAGGCATTCCTTTAACTTCAAATCCTTCGAATGGCGTGTATTCTGCTTTTGAATAGAAATTTTCAGGTTTTATTGTCCACTCTTTATCCATGTCCAGAACCACAAAATCAGCATCCATTCCTACACTAATTCTACCTTTATGGGCTAAATTAAATATCTGGGATGGTTTTTCGCATAATAACCATATTATGTCCTGAAAGCTCATTTGTCCATTATTTATCTGGTTTAAAAGTAGGGGGAGAGTGGTTTCTAGATTGGGTATCCCTGATGGTGCTTCCCAGAGATCCTTATTTTTTTCTTCCATAGAATGTGGTGCATGGTCAGTTCCAATAATATCAATTTTATTGAGGTAGCGCAGATCTAACCTATTGTTAATATCTCGTAGTGGGGGATTGGTTTTAACAAAGTTGCCGCAATTATCAAAGTAAGAATCACTTAAAAACAAATGATGGGGTGTTATCTCACAACTTACTGGATAATCATTAATTCGAGCCTGGTGGATTAGTTCCAAGGATTTTTTAGTACTCACGTGACATATATGAATTTTTTGATCATAATACTCTGAAAGGGCAATAGCTGCTGAGATAGAAACTACCTCTGCAATAGGTGGTCGTGCGTTAGCATAAATTTTAGGATCATTTTCATTTTTCAACTCTTCACTGCAGTGCTTTGTAATATGTTTATCTTCACAGTGTAGGGAAATAGTATATTGGTGGGGCAAATTAGCAAATCTCTTAAATACATCCACTAAAAAACTGTTTTCAAACAAATCCATAAATATCTTAAAAGAAGCAGGTTTTAAATCAGCAATCTTTTCAATTTCTTCTAAATCACTTACGCCGGCGTGCAGTCCAAAATCAACCACACTCTTTTTAGATGCAATATCCAATTTTTCCTTAAAAGCTTTAACTGTATTAGTAGGGGGAACTGTATTGGGCATGTCCAGCACGGTAGTGAACCCCCCATTAGCTGCAGCCTGTGATCCTGTTTTAAAATCTTCTTTATATGTTAATCCCGGGTCTCTAAAGTGGACGTGAGCATCAATTAATCCCGGTAGGATAATTTTATCATGGAGGTCAATGGTTTTTTCTGCAGTCATAGGGGATTTTTTTATTTCCACTATTTTTCCCTCATCCACTCCAATATAATAATTGTCATGTTTGGATGGAATTTTACAATTTGCAAGACATAGATCTATCATCATTAGCACCGATACTATACTTTCTCTTCTAGTACAATTTTTATGTAAAGATAAACAAATAATTTTTCATGGTGATGCCAGTTGTTGGTAAATAATTTACCACTACATTAAAATAATGATAGGATGACAGCAATGGAAAGTTTAGTTAGTGAGATTCTAAAACGCGACCGTAAAATCATCTTAAAAGATGCAACTATTAAACCTTCTTTTAAAGATAAAATTCTAGAAAAACCACCAATAATTGCCGATTTTACAGAATATTCTCCATTACACAATGGGCACTATCATTGCATGAGCGAGGCTAAAAAAAAGGTTCCGGATGGTATTTTTGTCGCCGTTGTGCCTGGTCCTTTGGAGAGAAGTGGCAGAGGCCTTCCTTATATCATGACTAGAGAAGCCAGAGCTGAATCAGCAGTTGCTGTAGGTGCCGATATTGTAGTGGAAGGGCCACCAATGGGGGTCATGGGTTCTGGCCAATATTCATTATGTTTGGCTAAGATGTTTCAAGCCCTTGGCGCGGACTTCATCCCAAGGGGATATAAACCAGTAAATGGGTTTAATCCTATAATGGACCGCATATCCCATGGCCATGGGGTAGCCCCTAAACCATACAAGATGGTGGATATGCAGACGAAGGAAGTTCTTTTAGAGGGGAAACTTGAAGAAGATAATTATGTCATTTCTTCACTTTCCAAATCACTTACAAAAATAGGTTTTGAATTTAAAGATAAATTCATCTTTATAAAACGAATCACTGGAGTAAGTGGAACTCTCATTAGACAGGCAGTCTTAGATGGAGATATTGCCATGGCAGAAGAAATGATTCCACCTGAAACTAGAATAATCTTAGAAGAAGAGATGGAAAATAGTAGGGCCCCTCTCCATGATGTTCGAGACGAAGATACTATATTAGAAACAGCAAATACCTATACTAAAGATGAACTCATGGCATTGTCACTTATAGATGAGAGGACTGCTGAAAATATAATTCAGGAGAGACCTTTCAGCGATTTAGTTCATCTTAAAAAATGCATCACCTGGGGTTTCAGCACCCATTACCAACAGAGGGTTTTATCTTCTCTGGAGGCAAAAGTTGATAAGGAAATAATTTATAAATATATAGAAAATTACCCTTCTCTTATTCGTGTATTAAATTATAATGATAAACACGTTTTACAAGAGTTTAAAAATAGAATACCTCACAGGAGGCTAGAGATATGGCAGTGAAAGAAGGAGATTTCATAAAATTAGAATTTACAGGACGAACCAAAGAGACCGGTGAGGTCTTTGACACTACTATTGAAGAAGTTGCTGAAGAAGCAGGAATCAAAGTAGAAAAGAAAACTTACGGTCCAATACCAGTTATTATTGGCGGAGGACACTTACTCAAAGGTTTAGACGAAGCAGTAGTGGGTATGGAAGAAGGTGAAAAGAAAACCGTAGAACTCTCACCAGAAGAAGCATTTGGGGAAAGAGATTCTAAATTAATCCAACTCATACCTATGAAAGAATTCAAAAAACAAGGCATCAAACCATACGTAGGTATGCCTTTAACAGTGGAAAACCACAACGGCCGAATCCAGAGCGTAACTGGTGGCCGAGTCAGAGTAGATTTCAACCACGAATTAGCTGGTAAAACTTTAGAATACGAAGTTGAACTGAAAGAAGTAACCATTGATGATCTAGAGAAGATCAAAAGCATGATCAAACTCCACTACCCTAACCCTAATCTTGATTTAGAAAAGACTGAAATCACCATTGAAGATGGTAAAGTAGTCATAGTCATGGATGAACTGGCACGATTTGACAACCAACCTTATATGGATGTCACTTTTGCCCGGTTCAGAATCGCCCGGGACATCTGGGAGAACATGGAAAACGTGGAAAAAGTAGAGTTTGCAGATATATTTGAGAAGAAAGAGGAAGAAGCTGCTCTTGCAGATGAAATAGCTGAAGAAGTTCTTCCAGAATCTTTAGAAGAAGAAAAAGAAGAATAATCTTCTAATTTTTTTTCTTTATTTTAATTATTTTTGATTTCTTAAATGGGATGGTTATATTAAATAACTAACCAACATTCGAGTTATAAAAACTATAAAACCCGCAACACCCATCCCTAAAAGAAAGCCTGTAACAATACGCAGCTCATTATCACTGTCTCTCCATTCCATAAACTGGGTTGTGGCATCTATGATGGATGGAGTAGATAATACTACGATATTTAGTAAGTTGGGCTGAATTAAACCTATGTGAAAAATCGGCAGGCTGAAAACACCAATTAAAACACCAGTACACCTTGCACAAAAGGGCAATGGCTTATTTTTAAAATAAATAGTTCTCTCTGGTAATTGGTGACATAAAGGAAAATAAAAAAAGGAATCTTTTTTGGGCAAAGTAACACACCTTTAATCTACTGTTGTGATAGATAGTCCAGAACCCTTTGAGGATCATTAAGTAGGATCTGTATGAGGTTCTGTATATCGCCGTATTGGGGTTCCAGGTAAATCACATATGCTGCATATAACACTATCCCAATAATTATGATGGCCACTACAAATGCTACACATAATAATAGGAATATATTGGTTCCCTTTTTAGATCGCCGCTGTGATTTTGATCTGGATCGTGAGGGTTCATATGGTTCCTCCATATATCTATCTGAAATTCGCTTAGATGCTAAAGGAGTGCCGGGCTCTTGAGTTTCAAATTCTTCCGACTTTCCACTTACCAGTTCATCGGCACATTCTTGACAGTAATTTTTCCCAGCCAGCTTTAAACGACAATCTTCACAGAGAACTTTACCGCAACTAACACATGCCGCTACTCCTTCTCTATCTGGATGGTTTTTGCAGTTCATAATAATGCACCTCAAAAAAATATGAAAAATATTTGAATTATGGCCAGGTCAATACCTGGGGCACATTCAATGATTCTATTCGTTCTTTAATTATGTCTGGCCACTTGTCCTGATTAAACCCTTTTTGAGCCAGAAAACCAATTATCCATCTGGAGACACCTATACCTGTACATCCAGTCCATATAGTATGTTTATGGGCTTCCTTAATGGAAAATCCTTCAGTAAAGTGAGTACCGTGCACATTTCCAGACACTACCGCCACACCTTTTTCCTGATTTGGAATTACCAGCCTCATTTCGTATTTAGGAATATCTGGAAACTCGATTCCGCGGTCTTCTATTTTACGACCTTCCAGGTAAAACGGATCATCCCCTACTTCAGTGTACCATTCCAATTCCATAGCATCAGCCAGTTTCTGGGATATTTCTACTGTAGCGTCCCTTATTTTTTCCACATCGTCTGGTTCGCCTAACCAGACCAGTTCCACACGTTGGAATTCATGGACTCTATCTAACCCTTTTGCGCCTCCTGCTTCCCAGCGGTAGGTCCATCCACTACGGTCAAAGAATTTTATAGGAAGTTCCTTTTCATCCACTACTTCATGGGAGAAGAATTCATAGAATGGTTCGCACTGTGCGGGGGCAAGTACATAGGAAGGGTCTTTTAGACCTTCTTTTAAACGATCGATAGGGACATCTTTTTTAATTACCAGTTCCTGTTTGAATTTTTCAAATACTTCTGGGTCTCTTTTAGGGGCGGAACAATAATACATGCCCTCAGGTAATCCTTCAAGGTATCTCATCTTGTTCATAACAGGTAGTGGAATAAGTTTTGGCCACATGCACTCCATAAAACCCAATTTATTGACCAATTCTTCAATGAATATGGATTCGATGACTCTTTGTAAATTGATGATTTGAGGACCATAGAACCACTGACCTTTGCCTGGGAACTTTTTAACCCATCCCAGTTTGGCTGCTTCCTCTGTGGGATCGCCTTCAAAGAAAATTTCCTGTTTTTGTCCCTGGGCTATGATGGTCCCGGGTTCTACCTTAGTGACCTGTCTGGTTAAAATATCAGTTGGAGTTTCAGCATCTATTTTATCCACAGCCATCTCCACTGCGGTGTTAACTTGTTTAACTACTCGATCCACCACGTGTTTTCTAAGGTCTGCTTCCTCCAGATCATGGAATTTAATGGTTATACCGTCTTCTCTGGAATCTATTTCACTTACAAATGGCATTTCACCCAGTTCCAACTTGCTGAATGTGGGGATGTCTATCTCGTAGAAATCCACAAGAATCTTCCTCACCCCCAAGTGGTATTTGCGGCCTAGTGCCTCACTTAATGGTTTTTTCATTCTTAAAAGCGCATCATGAGCTCTTGCTCGTCTTCCAGATGTGATAGTGAGTTTTAATTCGTTTCCTTCTAATTCCCAATTGGTAATTTTGGAAGCTTCATCTTTCTGGTCTTCTGGAACTCCCTTAACTAATAATTCATTGTTAGCATTTTCAATAAAACTTTTTATATCGTCAAGAGCTTCTGGAGCTTCTTTACTGAATATTATTCGTCCTTTTAATGTGAATTTCATTTAATCACCGGTTATTAATGTTTTCAAGGTAATGATTTAATTAAATTTATTATAATATGAGTCAAATTATCTTATTTTTAATAAGTTATTTACTCGACGGGGGCTTTTTGAGCTGACTTCGCGACAATTTTTCTATATTTTCCACGGTAATTTCTGAAAATAGTAAATCATCAGCAGTTGCCAAAATAGTCCGGAGTGATTCGCCTTGAATTTTGCAAATTAATTTATTGTCTTCTAGTTTGGTCTTCACAAAACCCATGTTATCTGGATTTAAAGATTCAGAAGCAATTTTGGCCTGATTTTTATCATGGTATTCCAGAGTGATTCTAGTTTTAATATGCATATTAATATCTCACTTTTGGATTGTTAATTATACAATAATCTATTCTAAAATATTTAAGATACCTGGAGTATATTATCTGCGATTTTTTCTATGGATTTTAATGCAGCGGAATCCCCATAACTTTTAAGAGGTTTACCTTCCATATCAGCTTTAACAACAGTTGAATCACGGGGTATGCTTCCTAAAATTCCGACACCAAGTTCTTTTAGTTTATTTTCCACAAAATCCTCTTCTTCGCGGTTGGATACTTTATTAATCACGGCCAGAATATTTTCTATTCCAATGTCTTTAGCTAAGTTTTTGATTCTCTGGGCGGTTTCCAATGATTTTAAACCAGGTTCAACTACTACAATCATCATATCTACAGATTCTGCCGTTTTACGCCCTAAGTGTTCAATTCCTGCTTCCATATCTAAAATCACTATTTCATCCTTTTTAACAATCATGTGCCTTAAAATAGCTTTTAAAAGGACTGAAGCTGGACAAACACATCCTTCTCCTCCTTTATCCACGGTACCCATTACCAAGAGTTTTAAATTTTTATCTGGCCCGTAATCAATTGATAGTGTTTCAGGCAGGTCACTTATTTTGGGATTTATTTTAAAAACTTCACCAAAAGATGATCCTGGCTCTGCCCCAGTACGATCCTTTATTAAATCCCTCATTTTTGAAATAGGAGTTATCTGATCATGAATTCCCAGGCTGGATGCCAGGTTCATATCTGGATCTGCATCTATGGCGAATACTTTATAAGTCTCGGAGAATATACAAGATAAAGTACTTGAAAGGGTTGTTTTACCGACCCCTCCTTTCCCGGTTACAGCAATTTTCATCTTAAAACACCTACCAATGATTTAAATTATAAATTAAATGTTAAATTATCATTTGAAGTAATATTCACTTTTGATTGATTACAGTATTGATTTAGAATGTTTAATAGTGTTGTTATCAGGTTTCGTTTGGAGTTCAAATTAATTTCATGTACTATAAAACTTATTTCATAATTGTCTTATTATAAGATATGGTATATATTGACCAGAATCTTTATAATTATATTGACCATAAATATGGTCTAAAGGTAACGTTTATTAATGGTTACCAAGATATTGAAATTTACTTTATCTATAGTTAGTTTTACTATAGTCATCATTCTCAATATTTTCAATATTGCTTTGATAGAAATTTTTTAAGGAGGATTATTATTATGGTTCGAGCGTACACAAGAAGAGAGTACATTAGAAAAATCCCCGGTTCAAGGATTGTTCAATATGATATGGGTAACTTATCAGCAGAATTCCCTATATCTGTAAGTTTAGCAGTAAAAAATCACGCCCAGATTAAGCACAATGCATTGGAAGCTGCAAGGATTGCTTCTAACAGATTCATGCAGAGAAAAGCTGGTAGGATGGGTTATCATTTAAAAATAAGGGTTTACCCACACCACATAGTCCGAGAAAATCCAATGGCAACTGGAGCGGGTGCTGACCGGGTACAAGATGGTATGAGGAAGGCTTTTGGTAAAGCAGTAAGTTCTGTTGCATTAGTAAAACCAGGCCAAAAAATACTAACTGTTGAAACCAATAAGAAAAACTTCCAGGACTCTAAAGAAGCCCTAAGAAGAGCTGCTATGAAATTCCCTGTCCCTTGTAGGATTGTTGTTGACAAGGGAGAAGAATTAATAAAATAAATTGGTTTCACCAATTTAACCTTATCTTTTATTATTATAATTCCAATAGATCTAGAATTAACTATACTAATTATTAACTCATTAATTAAGATTTAAATATTTAGGAAGAGGTTTAGGGGATAATATGAAATACGTGGCGTTTTTTGAGGAACTAAACAAAGAAGATGTGGACATTGCTGGTGGAAAGGGAGCAAATCTTGGAGAATTAACTCAAGCGGAGATACCTGTTCCTCCGGGATTTGTAGTTACATCGGAAACTTACGATAGATTTATGAAAGATACAGGGATTTATGGTGACGTAATGGCGTTACTGGAATCTCTGGATGTTAATGACAATAAAAAACTCCAAAAAGCGTCTAAAGATATAAAAGAAGTTATCATCTCTACAGAAATACCTGAAGATATTAAAACTTTTATAATTGAAGCTTACAACGCTCTTTGTCAAAGGATCAACAAAGAAGATGCTTTTGTAGCAATACGTTCCTCTGCTACAGCAGAAGACTTACCTGAAGCATCATTCGCTGGCCAACAGGATACTTTTCTTAATATAAAAGGTGCCGAAGATGTTTTAGAATATGTTCAGAAATGTTGGGCATCTCTTTTCGAAGCAAGGGCTATTTTTTATAGGGAAGAAAACGATTTTGACCATTCTAAAGTTTACATAGCCGTTGTTGTCCAGGAAATGGTGGATGCTGAAAAAGCAGGTGTAATGTTTACAGTTCACCCCTCAACTGGAGAGGAAAAAATTCTCATAGAAGGATCATGGGGATTAGGAGAAGCAGTTGTATCTGGTTCAGTAACTCCTGATACTTACTGGGTAGATAAAGCCACAGGTGAAATACTGGATATGACTATCAGTGAAAAGAATGTAATGTTCGTCAAAGATCCAGAACAAGGAAAAACCATTAAAACTGAAGTTCCTGAAGATCTTAAAAATAAAAGAGTTCTCAGTGGTGATGAATTAAAATCCCTTATAAAATTAGGCAAAAGGATTCAAAATCACTATGACTTCCCTCAAGACACTGAATGGGCTATTGTAAACAACGAAGTATTCATGCTACAATCCCGACCAGTCACCACATTAGGCAATAATAATGGTGGGTCTGAAGTGGCCGAAGAAGGTGAAAGAAAGGTTATAACTAAAGGGTTAGGTGCCAGTCCGGGAATGGCTTCTGGTGCTGTTAAAATCGTTAATGAAATCGATGAATTGGATAAAATCAAGGAAGGAGACGTTTTAGTAACTATAATGACTACTCCTGATATGGTTCCTGCTATGAAAAGGGCCAGTGGTATCATCACCGATGAGGGCGGAGTAACCTGCCACGCAGCAATCGTATCCCGTGAGCTGGGAATACCTTGTGTTGTGGGAACCTCTGATGCATCGCGGATTCTGGATGAAAACCAGATAGTTACCTTGGATGGTAACAAGGGAATGGTTTATGAAGGAAAACTCGCAATTGAAGATAAAAAAGCAGAAGCAGTTGAAAACGTAGCATCCCAAGCACCAATACTCACAGTAACCGAAGTAAAAGTTAATGTCAGCATGTCTGAAGCTGCACAAAAGGCAGCTGCCACGGGAGCAGATGGTGTGGGATTACTGCGGACGGAACACATGATGTTAACTTCTGGTGTGCACCCTAAAAAATTCATAACTGACAATAGGGAAGATGAATTGGTTAAAATATTGGTGGAAAATATTTTAAAAGTAGTGGATGCTTTCTATCCTCGACCAGTATGGTATCGTACATTAGATGCCCCTACTGATGAATTCAAGACATTAGATGGTGGTCATGATGAACCTTACGAACACAACCCTATGCTGGGCTGGAGAGGTATCAGAAGAGAACTTGACGAGCCAGAAATCTTAAAAGCAGAGTATAAAGCAATTAAAAAACTCCATGATCAGGGTTATACCAATGTGGGTATTATGATCCCCCTAGTACAGCACCCTGATGAGCTGAAAAAAGCCAAACAAATAGCTGAAGAAGTGGGACTCAGACCACAAAAAGATATTGAGTTTGGTATAATGGTAGAAACTCCGGCAGCGGCTTTAATAATCGAAGACTTCATTGATGTAGGTATAGACTTTGTAAGTTTCGGAACCAATGATTTAACTCAGTACACATTGGCTATTGATCGAAACAATGAACATGTAGCGGGGATGTATACTGAAGGCCACCCTGCAGTCTTAAAACTTATTGAAAGAGTTATCTTAAAATGTAATGAAGCAGGAGTTAAAACCAGTATCTGTGGCCAGGCAGGAAGCATACCTAAAATTGTAGAAAAACTGGTGGAACTTGGAATCAGTAGTGTATCTGCTAACACCGATGCAGTGGCCGAGGTAAGAAAAACTGTAGCGCGCGGGGAACAGAAATTACTGTTAAGGGCCGCTAGAAAACTGGTTAATGAATAAACAATCGTTTATTCAATTTATTTCTTTTTAAAATTAATTTGTTTTTAATCATAGTTTTTTTAGGGTCGTCAAATGGAAAGAAAAGGATTAGAAAAACGCCAAATATTTGAAAAACTTGATGAATTTCAGAAAAATGACCTTGAATATAGTTCTGGAAGGATATTAGGTTCTATGTGTACTTGCGCGCATCCTGTAGCAAAAGAAGCATACTGTAAATTTTTAGAATCTAATCTTGGAGATCCTGGACTATTTGAAGGTACTAAAACTCTGGAAGATGCAGTAATAACCATGCTGGGAGAACTTTTAGGCAAAAAAGACATCCATGGGCATGTGATTACTGGTGGAACCGAAGCGAACTTAATGGCCATGCGGGCAGCTAAAAACTATGCTCGCCAAGAAAAATCCATAATTCACGGGGAAATAATCGCCCCAAAATCAGCCCATTTTTCATTTAAAAAAGCAGAAGATATTTTAGGATTAAAACTAAAAGAAGCGGAACTGGATGAAAACTATTGCATAGATTTAAATTCAGTTAAATCTTTAATTACAGATAAGACCGTGGCCATTGTGGGTGTAGCTGGAACCACAGAGCTAGGTAAAATAGATCCTATTAAAGAATTATCTGAAATCTGTCTGGAAGAAAATATCTATTTGCATGTTGATGCAGCATTTGGAGGATTCTTGATCCCATTTTTACAGGATATAGGTTTTAAAATCAACGATTTTGGTTTTAATTTACCTGGAGTTTCTTCAATTACGATAGATCCCCATAAAATGGGATTGGCCCCCATACCTACGGGATGCATCTTATTTAGGGATGAAAAGTTCCTGGATGTTATGAGCATTGAAACACCGTACCTCACTGAAAAACAGCAGTCCACTATTGTAGGGACCCGGACTGGTGCATCAGCTGCTGCCACCTGGGCTATAATGAAATACATGGGGTGGGAAGGATACACTAAACTTGCCAAAAATGCAATGGAAATCACCAACCTCCTGGCTCGGGGATTAGTTCAAAATGGCTTTGATTTAGTTAGTGAACCTGAGTTGAATATAGTTGCATTTAACTTGTCGGGGTTGACAGCAAAAGAACTGGCTAAATATCTTGATGATAAAGGATGGGCAGTATCTGTTTCGTCATGTCCTCCAGCCATAAGGATTGTGCTAATGCCTCACATCCGCCGGGAACATATCGAGGAACTTTTAGAAGACCTGAAAGAAATTAAAGAAACCTTAATTTAAATAAAGACTAAATCTTTTTTTTTTAAAGATATTAATTAGCACACTATTGAAAGAAATTACGTATTTTTATTTAACTATTTGGAAGTATGATTATGAAAAAGGTTAACACTCCTGTTGATGAAAAAACTATTCAAGAACTCCAAGTAGGAGACCAGATACTTTTGAACGGCCCTATGCTAACTGGAAGAGACGCTGCACTACCTCAGCTGGTGAATTCCCTAAAAAAAGGCAAGAAATTACTTAATTTAAAGGGTTCTGCTATCATGCACACTGCAGTAAGTGGTGCAGGTATTGCCCCAACCACCAGTAACAAGGAAGAAATAGAGGGAAGTATGGGATATCTTGCAAAAGCAGGAGTTCTAATCCACATTGGAAAAGGAAACTTAAGTGAAGATACAGTTAAATCTTTAAATGAAGCAGGAGCCATATTTGTTGTGACGCCGCCGGTTGCTGCACTTTTAACTAGCAAAGTGAAATCTAAAAAAATAGCGGCCTTTGAAAAAGAAGGAATGGAGGCCATGTTTGAACTGGAAGTTGAAGACATCCCTGGAATTGTGGCCATTGCCCATGGAGAGTCTATTTATTAATTTTCATTTAAATGGTTTTCCAAAAGCAATATCGCCTGCATCTCCCAGTCCCGGGACAATATACCCCTCATTATTTAATTCTTTTTCCACAGAGCAAGTATAAATTTCCAGCTCATTATGTGTTTCCATTATTTTTTCTATTCCCACTTTTGAACTAATCACTGTAAAAAGAACCATCCTTTTAGGATTACCAAAATTTTGAAGTTTTTTAAGAATCAATTCCATGGTATTTCCGGTGGCCAGCATGGGATCTGCCACAATCACAATTTTATCTGTTAAATCCGGTATCTTAAGGTAATCCATGCACACATCAAAAGGAGGATTATCTTTTCTCCAGGCACCCACAACACCATATTGGGCTTCTGGAAAAACCTTTAATATCCCATTGGTTAATGGTAGCGATGCTCTTAATATGGTTATAATTACAATCTCTTTTCTAGATTTGATTTTTATACCATCAGCCATACCCAGTGGAGTTTCAACTTCAGTATCCTCTTTTTCAAGAGTATTAACAAATTCATAGGCCAGGAGTCTACCAATCTCAATAATCCCCCTTCTAAATTTAGCAGAAGCGATTCCTTTTTTCCTGATTTTTGTTAATTCTTCCTGGACAAGTAAATGGTCAATAATTTTTAGCATGAATTTATTATAATTTTATTACAGTTTATTTTTTTTCTATCATTAAAACCAGGAGTTATATCAAATAGGGGACACATATAATAACACAGGGATTATGGGGGAAATATTTGTGAATAAAAAATTGGTCTTATTTTTAATTATAATAATTGCTGTTGCTGCAGCAGTTTTGTATTTAATTTGGCCGCAGCCAGTTAATGAAGAGGGATTCCAATCCCAAGTAGTTGTAACAGGACTTAATTCTCCATGGGCTATTGATTTTTTACCCAACGGAACCATGATTTTCACAGAACGCGGCGGCGAGGTTAGTGTGTGGGAGGGGAACTCCGTTCACTCAGTTGGGAATATATCTGTAAAAGCAGAGGGTGAATCCGGTCTTTTGGGGATAGCTGTTGATCCGGAATTTGATAAAAATAATTACATTTATCTTTATTATACTGCACAAAATTCCAACAGAATATCCCGCTTTGTTTTAAATCAAAAACTGGAAAATGAGACTATTTTACTGGATGATATTCCCAGTTCCGTGGTTCATGACGGTGGACGTTTAAAATTCGGCCCAGATGGTAAATTATATGCCACTACGGGGGATGCCAGTCAAAAACCTTTATCTCAAGATATAAATTCCCTTGCTGGGAAAATACTGCGCTTAAATAAAGATGGATCTGTACCTGCGGATAATCCATTTAATAATTATGTATGGTCATATGGACACCGTAACCCTCAGGGCATAACATGGAATAGTGAAAACGGTATAATGTATGCAGCAGAACACGGTCAAACCCGTAATGATGAAGTGAACATAATTATAAAAGGAGGAAACTATGGCTGGCCATTAGAACAAGGTGACAACGCCACAGGAAAATATGTAAATCCTCTAATTTACTATGATGATTTCACATTAGCCCCATCGGGGATTGCCTATTTAAATGGGGATTTATACGTGACCGGTCTACGAGGCAATCAATTAAGACGACTAGCATTATCCTCTGATGGACGGAGTGTCACCGATCAAAATGCACTATTTACTAATCTTGGCAGGATAAGGGATGTGGTGTCCCATGATGGTTATCTATTTATTTGCACCTCTAACCTGGATGGAAGAGGGGTTCCTAAAGTAGATGATGATAAAATCATCAGGATTAAGATCAATATCTGATTTTTTGATCATAGCATTATCCTATTTTTAAATTTTACTCATAAACATTTTTGAGTATTATGTGCTTTTCCTAAAGTATTAAATAGGGCTTGATCACTATATCTTCATAATCCTTAATTTGTGGTGTTCATCATGGGCTTATTTACTATTTATAAGAAAAAATCATTGCTTAAAAAGTGTAATAGATTTTTGGGAGATTTTGAATATATTAAAGCTTTAAATTGCTGTGATGAAATCTTAAAATTTGATTCTGAAGACATTAATGTATTAAATAATAAAAATATCATCTTAAATCTCATGGGAAGACATGAAGAAGCAGCAAAATGTTACATGAATGTAATAAACTTATCTCCCAAATCCAGCAAGCAGTGGGAATTTAAAGGAGATGCTTTTAAACACTTAAAAAAATATGACGATGCTCTTAATTGTTATGAAGAATCACTAAAACTCGACCCTGAAAAATATGAATCATGGAATAATAAAGGCATGGTTCTTAAAAAGAAAGGCCAGTATAAAGAATCTCTTTATTGTTTTAACAAAGCAATAAAACTGTTCCCACAACTCTCTGTGCACTGGACCAATAAAGGCAAGGTTCTTTTAGAACTCAAAGATCATAATAATGCTTTAAAATGTTTTGATCGTGCTATAGAACTTGACCAAAGCGATGAAAGCGCATGGCATTATAAAGATTGGGCTATTGTTCAACTTGAAAAAGACAATGAAAATCTTAAAAAAGTTAGGGAAGAATTATTGTCCCAATTAGATTAATTATTTTTTTTAATAGTTTTTTTATAACTTTTATTTATTGGACTGGTTTTGATTAGTGCATAATATCTGGAAATTTCACAGAAAGTTAGGCTGACTTTAATTTTTTATTTTATGTATCACTTTTTTGTTTTTTGGTTATATGTTTAGTATTAAGAATTTTTTTTTAGAAAGTATTAAATATTATTTTGTTTTATTATGTTATGAGGTTGATTATTATGGGGTGGAGTAAGGGGTTGTTCTGGTTTTCAGTGTTTTTGTTAGTATTTTTTATGATGAGTACTGTTTCTGCGGCGTCTAATAGTTCTTTTACTTGGGATGAGGTTGAGAATAGTTCTTATGAGGTTCAGAGTTTTACTGAGGGTCATGGTGATATTCCCAGCACGGTTTCAGTTTCAGGTAAGACGGTCACTGATAATGCGTATTTAGAGGTTTTATGTAAGTCTGTGGTAAAAGCAAATTCTAATAATAAAACTTCAGTGAGTGTTGTTGGACGGGGTAATGCTGCCAGCCCATCTGGCTCTGCACATGGGACTTTGACCAAGTCGGAGTATGTTCAAAAGGCTATTGATATTAACTCTTTTTATGCGAATAATAATCGTGCTCCAAGTTATGGTGTGACTTCTATAGGGAATGTAAGGTATGAAACTTTGGTTTACATGTATTCAAAGATAATGAATTATTACAGGGTACATGATGCATTGCCTAATTCAGTAACATTTAATTATGTTGCGGGTGTGTCATCTAGTGGGGCAGTATTTGATAAAACCGCACCAACTATCTCTAATAATTTAGCGGCTGGTACGTATAATACGGTTAAGACTTTGACTTTAACAGCTAGTGATAATGCTGATCCCAATCCCACAATTTATTATAAATTGAACCAGGGTACTTGGAATTCAGCAACTAAAACGGTTAGTTTAAACCTTAATGAAGGACAAACTGCTCTTTATTATTATTGTAAAGATTATAAAGGCAATGCCGGGTCAACCTATAGTCGCAGTTATATTATTGATACGCATAATCCCACAGTAACAGTTAATCCTGTGGGTGGGTTGTATAATGTTTCTAAGTCTGTAACTTTAAGTATTAGTGATAATCTGGATCCAAATCCTGCAATTTATTATACTCTTGATGGAAGTAATCCTACTACTTCTAGTTCACATTACACGAGTCCGATTAATATTGATAGTAGCACTATTTTGAAGTTTATTGGTGTTGATTGGGCGAATAATCAAGCAAGTATTCAAACTCAAAGCTATACTATTGATAATATTGCCCCAACAGTAACTGCCAGTCCCTCTGAGGGCATTTACAATAACGATTTGAATGTGACTTTAACAGCCAACGATAATTTGGATCCGAACCCATTATTGTTTTATAGCTTAAATAATGGAATTACTTGGAATCAGAGCATAAAAAACATTACATTAACTATTAATCAAAATTTAACGAATTTACTTTACTATGCTGTTGATTCTGCGGGCAATAAGGGATTAACAAAAACTTCAACATATATCATTGGCACTACATTACATAATGTTACGAATATCAATTCTGGAATAATTTATTCAACTATTCAGGAAGCAGTTGATGGTGCTTCTGCAGGGGATATTATTGATGTGTTTTCTGGGGTTTATTGTGAAAATATAATAATTAATAAGAATTTGACTATTAGGTCAAATGGTGCTGTGGTATATGCGTCAAATAGTTCAAGACCAGTTTTTAGCATATTAGTTGGTGGTGGTGGATCTACTATTAGTGGTTTTAATATTACGGGCGCTATAAATTCTTCTGGTATCTTTTTAGATTCAGGTTATCCTTTGAACTGTTCTATTATCAATAATTCTATATTTGGTAATGAGTAGGTATAAATGACGAAAATGCTTGTATTATTCTTAAGTTTAACAGGATAACTGGAAATACAAAAATGGGGTTAAGATTATATCCTGATGATCTTTGGTTTGATACCGAAAATAATTGGTGGGGTACAAATAATGCAATTATAGATTGGGAATATTATGATCCATCTAAATATTATGATATATTCTATTTCGGTAGTCTTGATCCTTTTTATTATAATGAGGTTTTTTATAAGGCTCGATTGGTTTTAGATACTAATATTGAAGATATGGAGAATAATAATTACATAATAACTGCAGATTTAACCCACAATACTAGGGGTGAAGATACTTCTCCATGGGGTCATATACCGGACGGTATTCCAGTATACTTTTTCACGGATTTGGGAACCATTACTAATATCAGTTATACAAATAATGGTAAAGCTACTGCTGTTTTAAATTCTCTAGTTAATAGGTATGGAATGGCAAATATTACTATTTCATTGGATAGTCAGTATATGCATACTTGTATTGATGTTAAGCCTGTGGTTTTTATAAACTATCCTAGTGGTTCATATAATGTTTCTTCTTTGAATGTAACTTTACAAACAGTGAATAATCTAGATTGCTTAGTTTATAGTTTTGATAATGGAACAACCTGGTATAATTCCACAGGAAATGTAACCTGGAGCCTCTATGAGGATAACTGGGATATATTATATTATAGTATTGATTCAGAAGGATATAACTCACCTATTCAGAATGTGTCCTATGTGATTGATGGTACCGGTCCATATGTTTGGGCGGATAATGGCACTGGTTTATATGATCAGTCAGTACTGGTGAATTTAACAGTTACTGACAATGTGGATACAAATCCCGTGATTTATTACACATTAGATGGTTCCACTCCAACTAATTTAAGTACAATTTACACAGGATCCTTAAACATCATTAACTCCACTACTTTAAAGTTCGTTGGCATAGATAACTTTGGCAATATAGGTTTGATTAGCACAGAATATTATATCTTTTCACCAATTGGTAATTTGAATACTGGAAAAGGTTATTCAAACATTCAGGCAGCTATAGATGATCCCTTAACTTTGAATAGTCATGTTATTATGGTGGATACTGGTAATTACTCTGAAAATATAGTGGTTAATAAAAATTTAACTATTGAATCGGTTTATGGATCAAATGTTATTGTTCAAGCATTGACTTCAGCTCTTCCTGTTTTCAAAATTTTGTTAAATGGTAGTGGATCGACAATTCAAGGTTTTAATATAAAAGGGAGTAGTGTGGGCGGAATTCAATTAGATTATGCAAATTATTGTAATATTATTGGAAATAATATAACAAACAATGAGAATGGAATATATCTTGAAAATTCGTATAATAATAAAATATTATCAAATAGAATAGTTAATAACCGTTTTGGGGTTAATTTTTTCCTTTCTGATAGTAATGTGATTATGGGAAATATAATATCTGTTAATTCAGATAGTGGGGTTTATTTCACTTATGCAAGGTATAATACTGTTTCTTTGAATAATATAACTAATAATAAGTATGGTGTACATAGTTATGTGGCATATAATAACACTATTTTTGAAAATAATATTGCATATAATGGATATGATGGGATTTATCTTGAAGAACATTCTTCCGCATTAATCCATTTTAATAGAATATGTGGTAATGGTTGGTATGGTTTAAATATTAATAATGCAACTGTTAATGCAACTAATAATTGGTGGGGATCTAACTATTTAACTAATAAAGATATACACATAATAAATGGGGGATCAGTAGATTATAATACTTGGATCATTCTCACACTAAGCCCTACATCATATAAAATATCAGACGGGAAAGTATCTGAAGCAGTAATAACTATTACTTTAAATTATAATAGTGATGGGCGTGATGTATCCTATGACGGTTGCCTCCCTGATTACACGCCTATTTTTTTCAGTGCAGACAACGGATCAATTATATCTTCAAGTTTCACAAAAAATGGTAAAGCATCAACAACTTTAAGTTTGGACCAGAATTTTCAGTCCGAATGGGTGAATGTTACATTGAGTTTAGATGATCAAGAAATATCAACTCGAATTGATCGTGCTGCAAAAGCTATTATAACTGTTTTAAGTTCAGCTATAGATCTCTCTACTAATCAAACACTTTACTTAAATTATGAACTTCCTTTAAATGAATCTGTAAGTTGGGTTAGTGTAATATGGAAACAACCTTCCAATTTAAATGGAACTCACATGTTTACTATTAATGGAACTACTTCTGAGAATATAATTGGGCGTTTTCAAAACGAGATAAATATTATTATTAATGGTAACGTTGTTTTAAATAGAACTGTGTGTAATTCAAATTATTTGCAGTACAAAACCATTTATTCTCAGAAAGTTTTCGATGCTTTACATTTTATTAATTACCTATTTTCGAATTCATCAGGTTCTCAACCTTCTTTAATACTATTTATAAAAAATAATATAGATCAAACTATTTCGGAGAATATACCGTATACTGAGCTTACAGAGAACATATGGGAAGATAAAATATTATCTGCTTATAAACGTCTGGATAATCTAACTGATAATGATATTGCATTCATTAAAAATAATCGCCATTCATTCCAAGATATTTTGATTGTGGATCTAAATTATATGGGTTCTACTGAAGATGTACAAATAAGATATGATAATAAAACATTATATTTTAATGAGTGGGGGAATGACGTTCTCAGAGTTTCTAAGATGATATGTTGATGGTGCTTATGTTCATTTAAATTCGTCTACTAATGAATCATTTTATAGGTATGCGGGATATGAGGGTGTTAGAAGTTTTGCTATAGTCACAACTAATGTTACTAATAGTATTTTGCAGTATTGGTGTGATAAAGAATCTTTGTATCCTGCAGGACCTATGAAGGCTGCTTATGGTACATTTCTCACATCTTTGGTTATGATCAAGTGTCATGATATGGTGGCTGATCAAGTAGCTGCTAAATTTAATGTTACTTGGTGTCGTACCAGTCCAATTGTGGTTTCAGTTTGTGATGAAGTTGATTCATATTATATGACATTGGAGTGCGATCATGGTTTTGGTATGAATGTGACGGGTGATCCTAGCAATGTTATGGCTTTCAGGTTTGCTTGTTCTGCAGCTATTAATCCTATAGAACATTGGGTTATGGAAACATTGTTCCCGGGGAGCAATGGTTCTTCTATTACTATTGATCTGGGTAATAATATTTTGAATGGTGAAGCTGTGGATATGTTTTGGAGTAATGGTTATTTGGTGTTGAAATCTGCAGAAAATGATAAGTTCTTGGTTATGGATCCTGAAACTGGAATTCTAAGGGACGTAATGCTATCTGAAATTGAATACTTTAGTGGAGGTTATTGCTTCTCTGACCAACAAACTGAATGGTGTCTCGATATGATTAATGATTTACTTTCAGATGAAACTCCTATCTGGATGAAGATTATCGTTAGTTCATTAATAACGGGGTCAGTGTTTGAGGCAGGAACAGCTGCACTTCCTGAAATAGCCGCAGCTTGTTTTGAAGTGCCAGTGGTGGGTTGGGCTATAGGTGCAGCTATTGTAGATATTTATCTACTTGTTGAATATCCTGAAATTGCAGTGCCCGCCAATTTAAAAGCAATACCTATAATTGGGACTGTGTTCACTATTTATTCAACACAATCTATGTTATGGGGGCAAGGAGAACCATTAACGCCTGAAAGAATACAAAAATCCATTTCAGACACCACAAAATTTTTTATATCAATATCTGAAAAGGAATATGCAGAAATTTATAATACGTTTGTTCCACAAGATGAACACAATAAACGTAATGCCCAATGGTATTCCGAACAAATACGTAAATTAAAGAAACTAGCAACGGCCTTGACTGCTATAAGTGGTGGGGATGATGGGGATTATGATGAACCCGGTAAAGTTATTGAAGCTCTTGTGACTGATGCTGGAAAAAGAATTACAAGGGGGATAAGCAAATACCAGGCGGGGGATGTTGCGGGAGGATCAGTAGACATAGCTATAGCTATAACTGAAATCCATATGTCTTTCACAATAAAAATAGCTTTTCCTTAAGTAGTAACAACATTTAATTATAAATCATTCAAAAGTATGCTATGTTTAAAGCCGTAGGTGATGTTAGCATGGGTTTATTTAATAGGTCTAATAAGAAATCTTTGTTTGAAAAAGCTCAGGATTTATTTGATCAGGGTAAATATTTAGATGCATTGGATTGTTATGATGAATTATTAAAAACGAATTCTGAGCATGTTAAAGCTTGGTATGGTAAGGGTATGGCTTTGGGGGAGTTGGGTAGGATTAAAGAGGCATTAGATGCTAATGATGAGGCTTTGAAATTGGATCCGGGGTATGTTAGTGCGTGGTATAATAAAGGTGTGTTTTTAGGAAATTTGGAAATGTTTGATGAAGCTTTGGAAGCTTATGATAAATGCATTGAGCTTGATCCTAAACGTGTTGATGCTTGGAACAATAAAGGAGCGCTATTAGAATTTTTTGGAAGGCATCGGGAGGCTTTAAAAGCTTTAAATATGGCGTTAGAATTGCGTCCTAATTATGTTAATGCATTGGTTACTAAAGGAGCAATATTCAAAGAATTAGGGAATGATAGGGAATCCCTAGAATATTTCAACAGAGCTTTGGAAGTGGATCCCAAAAATGTCTTTGCATGGGAAAATAAAGGAATAATCCAAGAGGAACAGGGAAACCTTGAAGATGCTTTAAAATGTTTTAATAAGGTTTTAAAATTAGATCCTAAGGATATGGATGTTTTGGATCGTAAAGGAGTTATTTTGGGAAAAATGGGTTGTGTTAAAGATGCTTTAAAATACTTTGACAAAGCATTAGAATTAAATCCAGATGATTCTAAATACTGGTTTGACAAGGGTTTAACACTTGGAAAGTTGGGTAAAACTCAAAAAGCATTAGAATCATACAACAAAGCCTTGGAAGTGGATCCCAAAAATGTTCATGCATTATTAAATAGGGGAATTATTTTAGAAGAGATGGGAAAATACCATGAGGCATTAAAATCTTATGAAAAAGCTACAAAATTAGATCCAAGTAATATTGACATCTGGTTAAACAAAGGGAATGTTTTTGATAGTTTGGGAAGATTTCAAGACTCGCTTAACTCTTATGATGAAGGCTTAAAACTTGATTATATGGATGGACAAATATGGTATAATAAAGGAGTTACATATTCAAAAATGGGGATGAAGGAAGAAGCATTAAAATGCTATGATAATGCCTTAAAAACAGATGGTAGTCCAAGTGTATGGATTGCTAGGGGAAACGCTCTTAATATGCTTGGAAAATATCATGAGGCATTAGAATCTTATGAAAAAGCTACAAAATTAGATCCAAACAATATTAATGCATGGAACAATAAAGGTGATGCATTGGAAAAGATGGGGCAATATATTGAGGCAATGAAATGTTTTGATAAAGCTTTAGGACTTAATCAAAATTATTTTTGGGCTTGGCTTAATAAAGGTAATACTTTGGAAAAAATGGGACAATACGAGGATGCAATAAAGTGTTTAAACAAAGCTTTAAAATTAGAGCCTGATAATGAGGAAGCACAAAAACTTAAAAAAGAATTATTAACTAAAATGGAATGATTATTTTTTTAATAGTATTTTTTCCTAAAATCTTTATTCATCACCCCTTTCATGAGTAATGACTTGTTTACCATGTGAAGTGGGCACCACTTCTAATTCTCCACCTTCAAAGTCCAGATCAAATTCGCTACCGTCCATGAGCATGTGCATGGCTACTCCCAGTGAGGATACTTCCGAGTGGGGTTGGGTGGTCACAGATACATTCCACTCCGCGGTTTTATAGACCTTGGTGGGTACGCGGGCACCGCCCACTACGATTAGTTTATCTTTTCCCGTTTTTTGAATTTCTGGAACGGCTTCTTGAACTGGTGTGCCGTACATGGTGAGGTGTACTAGTTCTCCACCTTTTTTCTGCCATTCTTCCATGAAATTGTCCCAGTTCTTCTGGTAGGATACCTTGAATGATCCGCCCCATCGTTTCACCACATCTTCCACATTGGCCATGAGTTTCTTGTCATGTTCTCCACTGAGGATTACTTCTGATGCCCCAAATGCTCGAGCAGTTAGACATACGTGGGTGGTAATCCGGGCATCTCTTCTTCTCCTGTGATCTAATCGTAAAACACTGATATTCATATTTACATGTCCTTAAAAGGTTATATCCTATTTTAGTCAATCCTGCTAAATTATCATTATTTTTCAATTTTTGATTAGTTTATTCCAATCTAGTTAAATTTTGATTCTTATTCAACCTAACTAAATTATACTTTATTTTATAATTTGATTATTTCATCCAATCCAAATAAAACTAATTATCATTATTAAAAGCCCCAACATACGTCCTACTTCATTAGAGGCCCCTAAAACGTCCCCGGTAGCCAGCCCAAATTCTCTTTTTGCAAGGATGGCCATTACAATCCCGGCAATTATTCCACCAAGTATCCCTAAAATTCCAGTAATATTTAGGGCTAAAAAACCAATTAATCCGGTTATAATGGATATAAATGCCAGTTTGGGAACACTCATGGACATTATGAAGTGTCGGCCGGTACCATTATCTATTGATTTAGAGAAGGTGCAGCAGCTCACCAGACTCAACTTAGCTGCAATCTCTGAGAGAAATAGTGCGGCGAAAATATTTACGAGGGGTAAGGAGTCTATGCAGGCCACGGTGGTAATGGCCACCATGAAAAAGAGAGCTATGCCTCCGGTCCCGATACGGGGATCCCGCATGATTTCTATTTTCCTCGTATGGGTTCCGTGAGCCATTACGGCATCTCCAATATCAATTAAACCGTCCAGGTGGTGGAAACCAGTAAACCATATGGCGAAACTATAGGTCACTGCTGCGGTGATGATTAGAGGTAAGAGTAAAACATTCGTCAAGAGGTAACCCAGAGCACCTACTAATACTCCAATTAACCCCCCAATTAATGGCCACATCCAGGTGTAACTTGCCATTTCCTCAATGCTTGTGTGAATATTTAGGGGTAGTATGGTTGAGAATGATATTAATCCGGGAATGCCTCTATACCATGTATACTTTTCTTGCTTAAATTCCCCTTCAGTATTTGTGGTTTCCTCTTGTTGCAAGGTAATGTATCTCCTATAATGAATCTATAATGGTTTTTTTAATTAGTTAAATATAAATTATTTTTTTTTTAAAAGTTGGCTTTAAATTAGAAACACCCTATATTATTCCTCAAATATTTTGGACATACAACCTGCTACCAGACCGGCAAAGATATCATCCACCATGGGGCCTAAAGTGCTGATTATACCTGGTTTTTCCTCATCATATCTTTTGAAATTAAATGTAGCCTTGGTACCGGCAATTTGGTTGGATATGGCGATTCCCAACACTTCATCTGTGTAAAGATAAGCTGGATCATCATCCACATTTACTTCCCGGACCCGATGGTTTTCAAAATCGTACTCCACCCTTATAGCCGCCATTAGAAGTGCAATAACATTTAAATCTTCTAATGATTTTAAGATCTGATTTTTTAGTTTCAATTTTAAATCAGAATCAACTTCCACACCTACACACAATTCCATCCCGGCATCCACCAGATCATCTATAGTTATGCCCTGTGCTTCAATGTAATCTAGTATTCCTAATGAAACTTCAGATTTTCTAAGGGCCTGCTGGCAGGTTTCTTCCACGGAATATAATATGGTGGGAATTATATCAGTTATCTCAGAGGGGTTTACTTTTGAATCTTCATAGTAAGGACAGGCAATAATTACTGCATCTTCGCGAGGGGTATTGAATGTTCTTCTACTTCTTGAAATTCCTATTTTTTCTAAAGCCCGGTATTTGGAATCAATAACTGTTTTAAAGCACTGTAGTAAATTTTCATCACTCAGGGGTTGGTTAACGAGCAGTATGATGTCTAAGGGTGAAAATTCAGTGGAAGGATCTATTTTTTCAAGAGTGTCTGTGATTTTTTCCAGTTTAATTGCACTAAAACCAGCTATTATGCAGATCTTATCATGTGAATTTATAATTAAATCATCCATGTCCAGGCCATTTAAAAGACCGGTTGTGCCTGTGGAAAAATCCGCATCTTCTATTAGAAGACCTATTTTTTCCAGGATCCGATTATTATCGCCTTCAGAGTTTAAAGAGGAATATACTATATTTTCAACTTTTCCCATTCCGCCCTTAACATTACAGAGTCCTAGAGTTTTTAAACCGTTTTTATATTGAATTACTAATGAATGTGAATTTTTATGAATAAATGCGCCAGGGATACATGTTTCTAATTCGCTTTCCATTCCATCACCAACATTATTATAATGTGACCAACATATTAAATAAAAAGGGTGGTGCTTATGAAAGTTCATCTTAGGGTTTTTGTAGAAGTAGAGAACCTTGGAAAAATAATGAATATATTATCTGATTCAGGGGTCACAGGATTTTATATTGTAGAATATAAAGGTATTTCTCCACAGGAATGGCAGGGATTTTCCATTAAAGAGGATCCAGCATCTGCCATATCAGTAATCCATGACTCTGCAAGAGATGCTATTTTAGTCTGTAGTGTAGTGGATGAAGAGAAAGTAGATAATATAATATCTGAAGTGTCAAAATCTCTAAAAAACGAAAGATACACTATTGTCGAGGTTCCTATTCGTAGAATAATTGTGAATTCTCCTAAAGAGGTTTAATATTTATTTTTTTATTTCAGGTTATGTCTTTTTTAATTAGTTCTTTAAATATAAAATAACTGATTATTCATTTTATTCTGATAAAAATTAAAAATTCACGGCGAAACCATGGTAGTAATAATTGATCCTCAAAGCGCAGGAATATCTGGAAACATGATTGTGGGTGCTTTAATTGATTTAGGTGCCCATATGGAAAAGACCAAGGAAGTAATGGAGTACGCTGCTTCTTATTTTGGTGAGATCGAAGTGAATGTTTCTTCTGTCAATAAATCCGGTATCCAATCTACTTATGTGAATGTAAAGTGTGATGATGTTTCATCAATACACTATCTGGAGTTTTTGGATAGGTTAGAAAAAATTAATCACGAACTCCTTGATTCCAATGCTATGGAAATGGCAAGGGGAGTTTTCCATCACATGGCTCAAGCAGAATCTCAGATACATGGATATTCGCTGGAAAATGTTCACTTTCACGAGGTAGGTGCTGCAGATGCTGTGGCGGATGTTATAGGTTCTGTTTTTGCATATTTTAATTTGAACTTAGATAAAGAAACTGTTTATGGACTCCCCGTAGCATTGGGTGGGGGCATAATTGAAAAATCCCATGGTAGATTATCCGTACCTGCACCTGCAACATTAAATATTTTAACAGGGGCCCCAAGTTTTGGGGGTCCGGTAAATAAAGAATTGACCACACCTACAGGGGCCGCATTGTTAATGAGTATGGTGGACAATTTTCAGGAATTTTACCCTCCGTTCCAGCACCAGAATACCGGATATGGTGCAGGAAAAATGGATTTAGATTTTCCTAATGTTTTAAGAATCAGCAGAGGAACAAGTCCTATAAAACAAGATAAAATAGTTCTCTTAGAAACTAATATTGATCACCTCTCCGGAGAAGTCATGGGGCACATATTCAAGAAACTAATGGGGGAAGGTGCACTTGATGTTACATTGATACCAACCATTATGAAGAAAAACAGGCCAGGGCAATTAATGAGGGTTATATGTAAAAATAAAGATAGTGAGAAAGTTTTAGATGCAATTTTTCGAGAAACCGGGACTCTTGGAATCAGGACTTTTCCACAAGTTCATCGCAGTATTCTAAATAGAAAAATCATTCCATTAGATGTGGATATCCAGGGTAAGAGGAAAATACGATTCAAAGTTGGTCTTTTAGCAGAACAGGTTATCAGCGCTAGGATTGAGTATGACGACGCACGTCGAGTATCTGAGGAGACTGGAATCCCACTAAAAGATGTTATGGAAAAAGCCGATGATGAATTTAAAAAGTACTTAAACCAGTTGGAATAAAATCCACTCTCAAGTAAAAACTCTATTTCTTTTCATGGAGAATCATAAAATGTCAAAACAAAAGAAGGCCATCTCAGTATTATCTGGTGGACTGGATTCCACAGTGTCCACGGCATATTTCAGCAAAAACTATGATATACATGCTTTAACCTTTGACTATGGTCAAAGAAGCGCTATACGGGAAATTGATTCATCAAAGAAGATATGTGATAATCTGGGTATTGGGCTCACGATCATGGATCTTAAATGGTTAGGCAAACTGGGCAAGTCTGCTTTAACTACTGATGCTGCAGTACCTCAACTTGAAAGTGATAAACTGGACAATAAAGAAATCTGCGATGAAACAGCACGAAAAGTATGGGTGCCGGGTCGAAATGTAGTCTTCACAGCAATTGCCACGGCATTTGCCGAAGCGGAAGACGCAGATATAATAATTGTGGGGTGGGACCTGGAAGAAGCAGTGACTTTTCCTGATAACTCCCGGGAATTTTTAGAGGCATTTAACCAGACACTATCCATTGGGACGCTGGAAGGTGTTCAAATAGAAGCCCCGGTCATTGATTTAAATAAAAATGAGATTGTAAAGTTAGGTGAAAAAGTAGAAGCCCCCATGCATTTAAGTTACTCTTGCTATATGGGCGAGGAAGAACACTGTGGTGTATGTGAGTCTTGTATGAGGCGCAAGAGGGCATTTGAAATGGCCCATATAGAAGACAATACCGTTTATAAATCATAAACGGGCATTAATGAGGATATTTCCCGAGCCATTTTCTTTAACCTCAATTTCAAAACCGGATTCTTCTAACTTTGATTTTGTTTTTTCAATATCAAAGATGGATGAATGCAGCAACTGAACGCGGCCTTTATTTTTAAGATGATATGGTGCCTCTTCTAAAAACTGATGAAGAGTATTGATACATTCTATTTTTTCTGTATTGTTGCATGTGCTGTTAAATAATATGAGATCGTATTTTTCTCCATTTAAGGGTTCAAAAAGATTGCCCTGTTTTAATTCAATGTTGTAAGTTTTGTTGTTAATGGTGTTTTTTAAAGCACATCTTACAGCTTCTTCAGATATATCTGTAGCAACCACATTTTTTGTTCTTTGGGCAGTATATATTGCGATTAGACCAGTTCCGGCCCCTATTTCAAGTACTTCATCTTTTCTTTGAATATCTAAGTTTTCTAAGAATAAAAAAGTGTCTTTTGAGGGTTTGTAAACTTCAGGATGAGTTTCAATAAGTATTCCTTTGTATTCAATCATATTATTACCTTTACATGGAATGGTTAGGGAAATATAAGATGTTATTTTAGAGAATATAATTTAGTAGTTATAATATTTAGTTAATAAATTTTTTAAAAAAAGAAGGGAGGGCCAAAAAAAATCATTGCCCCTTAGCAACTTAATTATACATTTTTCGAGGGTTCAAATATTTGAAATAGTATTTTCTAAGACTTAGCGAACTTTTAGAATATATGTATTGTTTGTTCACAATTTTTATGACGCGCGGCAATTTCATAATACTCGGCATCCTCTGAGTAAGGGTCACAAGTATTATTTTTTTCTTAAATCTCTGGATTTTAATGGAGGAAGTTCCCCATAATTTGCCATTATTATATATTTTCTGCTTTGATAGGATATAATTCTTGTACTGGTATGTTCTCCAGGTTATTTTATCGCCATCGACTTTTTTTTGACCACTGTCAATTAATTTAGCGGCATTTGTTGTTTCAGCTATCTGAAGGCCTATAAATGCCATAAATATTATCGCAATTGCGATATATCTTTTTTTAACCAACTTTTCACCCCGATTTAATTATTGATTTATTAAAACCTTTTATTAATTATGTTATGCAGAATATATAAAAATAGTCCTCAGTAAATTTCAAAAAGAAATAACTCCATTTTCAGATACTTTTAGATTAAAATATAATGAAATAAAAAATCAGTAAAATTAGGGCAATCTATATTTCACGGCTCATTGTGCCCTTAATTAGAAGTTCAGCAAATAGTGGGTAAACTGATTCTTTTTGCTTTTCCTTGACATTAAAAAACAATAGTATTTTAAAAAATAAAATATGAGGATTATCTAATAAGTCCTTTAAACTTTATTAAAAAGTCTTAGCACTATTTGATAACCATTATGGTGTCACCAGAATCCACGGTTTCACCTTCGGCTGTGAAGATTTCTTCTACAGTTCCAGACTCAGTGGACTGAATATCATTTTCCATTTTCATGGCTTCAACAACAGCCACCACGTCTCCTTCATTGACCTTATCCCCCACATTGACCTTCAATTTAAGAATCATTCCCTGCATGGTGGAGGCAATCCCTCCCTCCACGGGACCTGCTGGCGTGGCCTTACTTGCTTCTTCAATACTCATGTAACCGGTAGGAACTACCTTTACGTCGAAAACGTCCCCATCTACTTCTACACTGTATTCAGTAGGGATAGATGTGTTATCCATGTTTCCATTATTTTCCTGTGGCGGCGCCAGTGTTTCTTCTTCAGCTTCACCTTTTAAAAATTTAGGGGCAACAGCAGGATATAAAGCGAAGGTAAGGATGTCCTCTTCTTGGTGGATGATACCCATTTCTTCCCCTTCTTTTTTATATCGTTCATACTGTGGTTCTAAGATATCAGCAGGTCTGCAGTCAATAGGTTTTTCGTCCCCAATAATCTGCCGGGCAATATCCTCATTAACTGGTGCCGGCGGACGACCATAAAATCCTTTGAAGTATTCTTTTACTTCGTTGGAGACCATTTTATATCTTTGCCCACTTAAAACATTGGTTACTGCTTGAATACCCACGATCTGGCTGGTAGGCGTTACCAAGGGCGGATAACCCATGTCTTTTCTCACATGAGGCATTTCTTTTAAGACGTCCTCATAACGGTCCATAGCATTCTGTTGTTTCAGTTGAGATACCAGGTTAGATAACATTCCACCGGGTATTTGATATATTAAAACATCAGTATCAATATTTTCCACAATAGGATCCAGTATGCTACTATATTTTTTCTTTATTTCTTCAAAGTATTTTTTGATATGGGTTAAAGTTTTCAAGTTTAATCCAGTATCGTAGGGTGTATCTTTAAGTGCAGCCACTATACTCTCTGTTGGGGGTTGAGATGCTCCCCAGGCAAGTGGTGAGATGGCTGTATCTAAAATATCTACTCCTGCCTCGCAGGCCGCGTAATAACTCATAGGAGTCATACCGCTTGTACAATGGCAGTGTAGGTTAACCATTAAATCAGTCTCTTCTTTAAGGGTTTTAACTAATTCGTAAGTATCATGCGGGGAGATCAATCCTGCCATGTCTTTTATAGCAATAGAATCACATTCTAATGCTTCTAATTCTTGTGCAAATTCTACGAATTTTTCTAAGGTATGGTATGGGCTAGTGGTATAACTCAATACTCCTTGAACATGGGCTCCTTGATCTTTTGCTATTTTCATAGCATATTGCATATTTCTTACATCATTTAATGCATCGAAAATACGGAAAACATCAATTCCATTTTCATATGATTTTTCCACGAAGTTTTTAACTATATCATCAGGGTAGTGTTTGTAACCGACTAAATTCTGTCCCCGAAGAAGCATTTGGAGAGGAGTCTTAGTCACATATTCCTTGAGGCTACGTAGCCTTTCCCATGGATCTTCATTCAGATATCTTATACAAGTGTCAAAGGTGGCACCACCCCAAGCTTCCAGGGAAAAGAACCCTACTTTATCCATTTCTTCTGCTATTGGTAGCATGTCCCGGGTTCTCATCCGGGTAGCAAGGAGAGACTGATGTGCGTCCCTAAATGCAGTCTCTACGATTTTTATTTTTTTCATCATGACCCTCACAAATCATTAAGTTGTGATATATGATTATTAGATTATCTCTATATTGAATAGTCAAAACTAACATATATACTTCTCAAATAGTATGCTAAACAATGAAAAAAATAGTATTAATCGGGGACGTGTTAATCTCCGCTTTTCCCCAATCCTATGATTATAATACTTTATAGACTACAAATTCTCTGTTTTCATATTCTTTATTTAAATAGGGGAATGAAATTTGGGAGAGATTAACTAAATTTTCATTGTAGAAATAGAAACTATTAGCTGATTCGCTGATGAATTTGGTGTTATTATTTGATGAGAATACTAATCTTTTATCATAAACTAGATAACCTACTTTGTTGTTTTTTAATTCTGCACGTGATGAGCTTCCATTAAGGAATTGTGTATTCAAGTTGGTCAGTGGCTGATTGGTATAAGCTAGGTTAAAAATAGATGCATAATAATTTGAAAAAGTAATTGATTGATTATTAGGGTTATTCTCTTCAAACCACCGGGCCAGGTTAAGTTGGGATTCTGTGGGTGGGGCAATGGATATGGTCTCAAAAGTGGTAACGGTTCCATAGTCAGATATTTTTTCTGTGTTAAATGTGGCAAAACCTTGAGAAATTGCAAGAAACAGGATTATTGCTGATATTGAATAAGCAATTATGGTAGTATAAGGCCTGTAATCTTTTTTAGATTCTTTAACAAAGCAAAAAATCCGTTTTACTGCATAACCTGCTAGTATACTCATGGGGATCAGGGCATATATTAAAACCCGGTAAGTTATCACATTGATTCCAAATAGATATATTTTAGAGAGTATCAGCATGGAAATAAGCCAGCTTAAAATGAATATATCTTCCATTTTTCTTCTAATCAGTGCCAGGGCGCCACCTAATGTGGCCAATATGATGATGTAGTAACCAAAAGTTTGGGGATAATTGAAAATACTCATGGGAACTGATTTAATAAGTGAAGTCATTACTTCCCCTGAGGTGCTTGTGGGGGTGAAGGTGTTCCATATAGCAGGACCCCACCAGATTACCCCGATCATACCTGCAACCACCATGCAAATTATATAAAATGGTATGCAATCTTTAAGAGATTTTTTAACCACATTTAAAGATATTCCGTTTATATTAATAACTATTAATGCTAGAGTTATGGTGCTTATGCTGATTAAAAGGCATAATGTTGCTGCTTGATGAATGAGGGATATCAAACCCAGTATTAATCCAGATATCACTGCATTTTTGTATTTTTTATCTTGCAGGGATTTATAATAGAAATAAATAGATAATGGGAAAAAAATTAATGCTAAGTTTTCAGGGATGCTTATAAAAATACGGTTGGCCAGTGAACTGGATAACAATAAAATCCCGGAAAACAAGCCAGTAATTTTATCATAGAATTTACAGGAAACAAATGAAATTGATAAGACTATAAAACCTGCTAGGAATGGTTGCATAAAACGGGCAATCTGAAAATAGTCCATTCCAGAATAACCCAGAACTACTATTAAAAGATGAAATAGCGGCGGATAATTAATATTATTGCCCCAGGGGACATTCACCAGAGAATCAACAAATACTATCCCCTGTGTGCTGTAAAGTTTAGCCATGTGGATGTGGTAAAATATGTCCCATCCTAAGGGCCATGAATATTTTAGAGTAGGGATCATCACCAGTAGGACTGCTAAAATTGTTGGAATAACAATCATGATCCGACTAGAGGAGGATATTGTTTTAATGAGGTCCAGTTTCATTTGATCACATTAATTGTATCTTTTCTGCTTATACTTGTTTTTGTTAAATCTTTAGATTCTATTGAGTGGGACTATTGAATATACTTGTTTAAAAGTAATAGTTTTTAGGGAAGATTGATGTTAGAAACATTTATAAATAATATCGCCCCTACTTTAATAAGGAAATAGGATTCCTATTTCCGATTAATCACAAATTATTCCCCATGAAGTACTAGCCCCGTACTATTAATTATGAATAAATGGGCTTGCTTGATCTGATATTGATTTATCAGATGCGGCTTTAATCAGCAAGTCCATTATTTGTAATTAATCCTTAGAAAATAAGGGATGATATTGGTTGTAACTATTTTAAAAAATTTAAAAAAATGACAATAGTTATATTGGATATAGTCTTATTCTTATAATATTCAACCAATAATTGAAGATGTAATATTATTCTTTAAGTATAATATTAATCAATGATTGGAAATGAAATATGATTTTTAGATGAGTACAAAAAAAATAAGGAAGATTATTATGGCAAAAATTATAATAGACCATGAAAACTGTGACGGAGCGGAATGTGGAGAATGCGTCGATGTATGTCCCATGGAAATCCTGGTTATTGACGGAGAAAAAATAAAGGTGCAAAATGCTGAAGAATGTAATGAATGCGAAGTTTGCATCGATGTTTGTCCTAATGACTGTATTGAAGTTGATGAATAAATAATATTTACTAGTTATTTTTAACTAGTTCTATTTTTTTTAAAATTATCCCTAAAAGACAGGTTGAAAATAAATTTACGGGTTATGAGTTAAATTTTCTATTGAAAAAATAGTATTAAAAATAAAAAATTATTTTTGAAGATAAATGGATTATCTTTCTAATTTTCCTTCTATAAATCCATCCACTTTTTCTGCTGCTATATCATCAGTGAATTGTTCTGGAGGATGCTTCATGGTGTATGAAGAAATGGATATTAATGGGCCTCCAATTCCACGTTCTAATCCTAACTTACAGCAGCGAATGGCATCAATAACGCAGCCTGCAGAATTTGGTGAATCTTCAACACTCAGGCGTAGCTCAATATTCATAGGAACGTCCCCAAAGGTTCTACCTTCCATTCTTAAAAAGCAGATCTTATTATCTTCTTGCCAGGGTACATAATCGCTGGGCCCAATATGAATATTATGCGGGTCCATTCTTTCACCTAAAACCGATTGCACAGCTTCGGTTTTTGATTCTTTCTTAGAGTCTAAACGGCTCCTATTGAGCATGTTCAAAAAATCAGTATTTCCACCGGTATTGATTTGGTAAGTCCTATCTAACTTAACTCCTCTTTCTCTAAAGAGATTAGCAAGAGTTCTGTGTGTGATAGTTGCTCCAATTTGGGCTTTAATATCATCACCAACAATTGGAATGCCTTTTTCTTTGAACTTAGCCGCCCATTCACTGTCACTGGCAATGAAAACAGGCATGTTATTTATAAAGGCCACTCCGGCATCCAGCGCACACTGGGCATAAAAACGGGTTGCTTTTTCAGACCCTACAGGCAAATAATTTAATAAAACTTCAGCACCACTTTCTTTAAGTACCTTTACAACGTCGCATGATTCTTCTTCGGAGACTACAAAGGTGTATTCTTCCTCAAAATCACTCATGTGTGGTGCAACACCATCTAAAATGTGCCCCATTGAAACCTTGACCTTGCTTTCAGGTATTTCACTGCAAAATGTTGTGGTACAGTTAGGTTGTGCAAATATTGCTTCGCTGACGTCCTGCCCTACTTTACGTTCGTCAATGTCAAATGCAGCTACTATTTCGATGTCACCAGGTTCGTATCCTCCGATTTCCCAGTGCATTAATCCAATAGCGTCCTCTGGATTTTTCCCATTGTAATAATGAATTCCTTGGATGAGGGAACTTGCACAATTTCCCACTCCCACTATAGCTATTTTTATTTTATCCAATTGAAACACCTTTAATACTTTAATTGATGTACTTGTCAATGCAAAATAGAATATTCTTTTTTTTATACAATTACTTTAGAATCTATGATTAATTATAGTTACATAGTTTTATTATAACTTAATTCATTTTAAATTTGACTATATAACTATTAAATGTTTCGTTTAAACAAATTTTATTTGTGAAAGGACTGGAATGATGATTTAAATCAATAAATTAATCACTGTAAAAAGTTATTAATAAAATTCACACTAACAGCTGATGGGCCCTGTTTTTAAATAATTCATCAAATCATTTGAGAAATTTTAATCCCTTCCATTGCGGCAATGGTGAGCCCTGCAGACCAAATAATTATGCCCACCACCATCCAAAACATTAATCTAGGCCTGGAAGATCCTAAAGCTGCTCCAATAGCTGCACCTATGGGGGCTCCAAAAAGTAAGGGGGATAATAGTCCAAGGCCAATTAAACCGTATTTTTCCCAGATTTTATGGATTAGTCGGGTTCTTTTGCCAAAGGGAGAGGGATGATATTTTTCAAGGATCGTGGTTCTCAATTTTTCACCAAAAAATAGAACCAGCATAGCTGAAGCACTGGCCCCCAGGGCTGACGCCGCTGCAGTGGCCGCTGGATTTAATTGAAAGGCAAAACCTGCAGGTATAGCAATCCACAACTCAACAATCCCTAATAAAAACACGCTAACAAATGAGATTAAAAATTCAACAGGGCTAATTTTTTATTCCCTCCCCATAATTGGTTTTAAGTTTCCAATATAACTATCTTCTCCTTACCTAAGATTAACTTATTCTAAAAGAACAGTATAATTAACTTAGAGGGCAAAATAGTTAATTATATATTTTAGCGCTTTTAAAATATAAAAAATCGTTTTTTAAAATGATTTAATTGGATTTTTAATCCTGATGGGCTAAAACAGAGTTATAAGTTTGTATAAATCAATTAAAATAAAAAAATAATTTAAAATCCTAACTCTGGATTAAAACTATTCTTAAAAACAGGAACATTATCCAGAAAACTATTAGTATGGTGCTGATTTTAGCTGGAATTTTATCAGGGGATAATTTTTTGAGTTTTGAGTTGAGATTCCAGTGCAATATAACCACCACCACTAAAAGCAGCGTTTCAATCATTCCCAGAATGTTCAATGGATTCTTAGAATAAGTAAATAACCACATTATTGCAGTTAGAATTATACCAATCCACATCAATGGATTCAAATGATTATAATAAGTTTTAGTTAGTTCCAGGGTTTCTTCTGATTTTCTAGATTTTAGGATAAAGGTGCACATCACTGAAAACACCCCTACAGCTAGAATAAGGCCAATGAACTGGAAGAATAATTCAGCTACTGGGACCTGGAATATTTGTGCTTTAAGTAGGGGTAGCAATATGATGGCATTTAAAGATTCATCTGCAGGAAATGATTCAATATCTCCAATGGCCAGTGAATATTTGCCTGCGTTGTTTTCATTAAATACTTTAATATAATAAGTCCCTGCTGGCTGGGTCTGATTATATTCGCCCCCTTTCAAATAATTATCCCCACCAAACTCCTCAAAATAAGGTTTCCATGCACTATTTTCCCTATCAAGCAGTGCAATACGCTCTTGGGAGCTGTTAAGTATTTCTACAGACATCAGCTGCTCTCCAGATCCAGGATTATCTGGAACCAGAATATTCACGTACAAGTTGAATGATGCATTACTCTTAATTTCATAGTATGCTGGAGCCCCATTCAACTGTCCGTAGAATGCTTGTGAAATTTCAGGATTTTTAACCACTACTGGGTTTTCAATAGAACTATTACCACTCACCAGGCGCGGCTGATGAGCAGCAGCCAGAGAAAAAGATAAAAAAATAACTAAAAAAATAACCCCCAAAAGTCCCCACTTTTTATTTTTAGTTAGAAACATACTTTTATTTTTGTTTAAAATAATTATTAAATATATTCCGGTAAAAATTATTAAAGTTCAATACTGGTTCCCGTAAAACAATAATCTATTTTATCCCCCATAATTCTTTTTAATAAAGAATATGCTTTATCCCCTGTGCAGTGGCAGGTGTAAACTTTTTCTATAGGGTATTCCATTAACTTTTCCCCCATGTTTAACAAATCCTCTTTGAGGGCAAATTCTTCATCTGAACTTTTAATTACCATATGGAAGCCACCAAAAATAGATTTTATCTTCTTTTCAGGATACAAGTCAATAGCAGTCTCCACAATATTCAACAAACCATTGTGGCAACAGCCAGTGAATATATGTATTCCATCGAGTTCAGGGACTATAAGAAACAACTCATGATTAAAGTCGTCATTAATGATTTCACCATTTATCTCCTCAAAAAGGTATTTATTGCCGGGAGGTTTAGGATATTTCTGCTTTATATTGGTTATAATATCCAATCCATTAATTTCAGTATTTTCTGATAAAAAATGTATCCTTTCCGGTTCGTTTTCTAAAAAAGACTTATTCAAACCAACATATTTAAAATCTGATGCTGATTTTTTGGAAAAGTGTTTTCTTTCTGCTGTTTTCTTTAGATATAATGGGGCGTTTTTGTTTTTATCAAAAAAAGCACTTAACCCTCCGCCATGGTCATAGTGTCCATGAGATAATACTGCTACATCTACGTCTTCTAGAGAGATCCCCAGTGTTGAGGCATTTTCCATAAATAAATCTGATTTTCCCATGTCCAAAAGGATATTCCTCCCATTTTTTTCTATATGGATTGATAAACCGTGTTCTGCCACCAAATCCGGCTGATTTATTTTTTTATCGTCAATTAAAATAGTGACTTTCATGGCTAAAACACCTTAATCATATTTTTTATCCAGATCCTCTAAGACAATATCTATCTTTTTTTGAACGCTTTCTATACTCCCGCAGGTATTTATGATGTGCCAATCATTCACCAGGTCCAATGCCTTTTGTCTGGTTTTGACTAAATCGTCCATATTTTCAAACATTTCATGTTCATCCCTCTGGGAAACTCTGTTCAATGATTCTTCAGGAGCAACATCCAGAAAAAACATGTAATGAGTGGTGGGTAGGACTGCTGCCAGTATTTTATATAAAACTTTGTCCAGGGGATTAGGCAAATATGCCACCCCTAAAAGATATCGTGAAAAAATAAGAGTATCTGCAGATTTATCATGATATAATTTAAGGGATCTGATAACATCCAGAGCATAATAAAATGATGCCTTGATATGATTAAGCTTCCCTTTTCCCAGCAGTGCTTCTTTTGCTTTAATACCATACTGATTATCACTTTCCGGGTGAGAACGGAATATTACATTTTCGCCCTGGGAAACATATTTTTCTACAATCAATTGGGCGTGGGTGTCTTTCCCGGCACCATCTAATCCATCTATGATTATGAATCGCATTGTTCACCTGTTTTCATTCTATGTTGAAAAAAATAAAGTTTTAAATAGAGAATTATTAACCATAAATTCATTGGAGATATTAGTTAATAAACTTGTCTCATTTAAGGATATATGAATAAGGGGATCTTTTATAATAATCCCATAAGCAAATAAGTACCCACAGCTCCAAAACAGGCAGTTAAATTATCTATACCTTTGGGAGTGATTCCTTCTAATATGGTGGCCACGAGAGATACTATAATAATAGTTAAAACATTTATGGGCTGATTATAATAAATTAGAACCCCGATTAAGGATATAATCAGGACTAAAAACATGGCAATAGATCCTTCAATACTTTTTGTATCTCCTGAAAGATTATACTTGGTTTTACCATATTTTCCACCTACTAGTGATGCCACTCCATCACCATAGGACATGGCTGCAATACCCACAGCAATTATCCATTGTTGGGTGAAGAAGAAAAAAGCCAGAACGGTCCAGGATATGGCGTAATAAACCAAACCCAAACCATGCCCTGAACTTGATACTTTATGATCTAATTTAATGGGCGAATAAGGGCTCATTAAAAAAGTCAGGAATATAAATGGGGCTGCAGCCAGAAAAGTCATGGCTTCTCTTGTGGCAAAGAGTGGAAGTATGAACAATATGTTTCCCACCATTATATGGACAAATTTCCGACTGAAAGTGGGATATTTACTTAAAACCTTCTCTGATACTAACAGTAAAATTACAACATACCCATATACAAATATTAATCCCCATAAATCACTTTGAACCATGAATTTATAAAGTTGTTACACATATAAGAGAATTTGGATTTTATTTTAAATTCAACAAACTATTTGGGAAGGATATAAGAATAGTTTATGTAGTCAGGGATTAAGTATGAATATAATCTATAAGTTTTCATGAACATATTAAACATTTTTTTACAAGGGTGTTACAATGAATGCATATTTAGAGATATTAAGACCGTGGAATGCGTTGATGGCAGTGATTACCATAATTTTAATGGCTATAATTAGTGGACAGTTCACTTTCAATGCAATGTTAGCAGGAATTGCAGTTTTTATAGCCACAGGGGCAGGTAATTCAATCAATGATTATTTTGATCATAGAATTGATGCTATCAATCGGCCAGAGCGACCAATCCCTTCTGGAAGGATCTCCTTAAAAACTGCAGGAATTTATTCTATAGCTCTTTTTACAGTGGCCATTGCATTGGGATTTATTATCGGAGTTCTACCCGGCAGCATTGTTTTTTTAAGTTCACTTTTAATGGTCTATTATGCATACTCTCTTAAAAGCAAATGCATTATAGGTAACCTTAGTATATCCTTCTTAACAGGCCTTAGTTTTGTATTTGGTGGTGTTGTGGTAGGTGAAATCATTATATCTCTCTATCTTGGATTTTTCGCCTTTTTAATGACTATGGCCCGGGAAATTGTAAAGGACATGGAGGACATGGAAGGTGATAAATCAGAAGGAGCAACCACCCTACCTATTGTTTATGGAAAAAAAGTTTCAGCTATCATTGCTGCTTTCTTCATGGTATTTGCCAGTATTGGCAGCCCTATTTTATATTTCGTGGGCATATTTAACGCCGCATATTTAATCATACTTACAGTGCCAATTGCACTTTTTTTATCTGGAGCAATCTCTATTTTGAAGGATCAATCTGTGGAGAGTACTAAAAAGATTTCTAAAAAGATTAAAGTTGGGATGGCCGTTGTTTTTGTAGCTTTTGCTTTAGGCTCTCCATTTTTCACTTCACTGATGAATTTTTAACCTACTGATTAATAATTGGCAAAAAATTCACAAAACTGAAAATCCACCACTTAATACTATTTTTAATTAATGACACATGATTATTAATGGACCTAAATTTATTTATTAGTGAAAAATCAAACAATTAATTATAAATTTTGTGGAGGGGGACAATATAATGAAAAACTCGTTATTGAATCGTAAGATGTTTTTCGCGGTTTTAATATTGTTTGTTTTCGTTTTTGCTGTTCAGATGGCGGAACCCGCATCTGCTGCTAAGTGGAAAAAGTTCGATAAAGGCGAAAAATTTTTTTATAGTGATTATGATCAACTAATTTCATATAAATGGGTCTCTTATAAAAAAGGCACTAAATATGCCAAAGTATATAGCTGGTGGACCAACCATGACAGTGGGAAAAAAGTTCGAATAAATATTTATTTTAAAAAAATGAGTAAAAAGATTATTCGGATTAAAACATCATCTAATGGTAAAACTAAAACACAATATTTCAGAACTACCTGGACCGCAGCCAGAGCTGCTAAATGGTGGATAAGACATTGAATCCATCAATTATTTTTTTTTAACTTGATATAATAGATTAACACTGCTTTTTTAAATCCCTAATGAACCTAAATTACTTATTATTAAAAAATCAAAGATTAATGTATATACGAAGGGGAGGGATAATATGAATAGAATGGTGTTTGATAAGCGAGTCATTCTTGTGGCTTTGACATTGCTTGTTTTTGTTTTTGCTGTTCAGATGGCTGAACCAGCGGCAGCTGCCAAATATAAGAAGTTTGATAGTGGAACTAAGGTATTTTACAGTAGTTATTGGAATACTTATTATAAATATAGTTGGAATTCATATAAAAAACCAAATTATATCTTAGTAAAAGATAAAACGATTTGGTATGACAATAATGAAAAAATAACTGGTAAATATGTCCTTAAAAAAGTCAATAAAAAGAAATTGAAAATTGTAGATAAATATTACAGCTCACGTACAAAAAAGGTCACTACAAAGGTATATTATAAAAAGACTAAGTTAACTGCCTACAAATACTATAAAAAACACTTCAACAAAAAAGGCAAGGGTGGGTTTGGTAGTGTATTATAATCAATTCTTTTTTTTTAATTTTAAATTCTAATTATGGTATTAATGGGGAGGCGAGGGTACTCCAAGGATGAGGCGGTACCCTTATGTTATAATTAAGAGTACCCTCGTTAACCAAAAAATGGTTAATGAAAATGACGAGTTTTTATACCAAACTTGTCAATCTTCTATCTATTTTATAAAAGACGCTTTAAAAATAGTTTTTCCCAATTTAGTTCATATCTCTCCCAAATCATTCCCAAATCTATTTTTCATATAATGGAGTATTGTTATTAGAGTGGGCCATAATAACAATATCTCCTTTTAAAAGCTCAAAATTAATTTCCGGGTTTTTAAATGTTGCAGAACCTCTTCGAACAGCTAATACTTCATAATCATATTTTTTAATAAAATATTCAAGGGGTTTACCGTCCATCTGGGTTTCTATGGGTATGGATATTATATTAACTGGGGTAGTGTCATTATCCAGAGTGCAGGTCACGGTTTCATTTTGTGATAATGTCCTGAACATTTCATAACCATCAGAACGAATTTCACTTATATAATCATCAATATTTTCCTTAGACAAACCATATTTATCAAGCACCCTGCTGAAGATTTCAATAGATGTTTCAAACTCTTCAGGTATTACCTCATCAGCGCCCCTTAGATATAATTTTTCCATTTCCTTAATATATCTAGTTCTAATAATGGTATATAATTCGGGATTTAGTTTTTTAGCAGTATCAACAATTTTACGTGTTCCTAAAGGATCAGAAATTGCCACTACCATTATCCTGGCCTTATCAATATTAATATTTTTTAAAACTGCTTCATGAACGGCATCTCCAAAATATATGGATTCTCCTCTGATTTTTTCAGTTTTAACTATTTCGGGGTTAAGTTCAACCACAACGTAGGGGATATTTGCTCTTGAAGCGGCTTTAGCCATATTTTTACCATTTATTCCAAAACCAATAATTATTAAATGGTCTCTCAGTATGATTTCTTCTTTTAAGGAGATGCTGTGAAACCCGTGTTTAATTTTAGGTGGCAGCGGTGCTTTATCAGAAAGTTCTGCTATTTTAGGTGCATAATTCATGATAAATGGAGTAACTGACATGGAGATTAAGGAGACAGATAAAAATATTTGAAAGAACTCTTCATTTATTATTCCCAGCTGTAGCCCAGTTGCAGATAAAATAAAAGAAAATTCTCCTATTTGGCTTAAAATCAAACCAACTAATACCATAATCCTTAAGGAAGATCCTAAAACTCCTACACTTAAACTGGTAATTAAAGATTTTATAATTAAAATCAGCACGGTGATTAGTAGTATTAAAAGTAGATTTTCCATTATAAATCCGGGATTAAGCAGCATTCCTATTGAAACAAAAAAGAAGCTCATGAAAATATCTTGAAAGGGCAAGATATTACCCAGGGCTTGATGGCTGTAATCTGTGTTAGATATAATCAACCCTGCTAAAAAAGCACCTAATGCTGTAGATAAACCAATACTTGAAGTAATCCAAGTAACTCCAAAACAAATCAATATTATGGTTAATAAGAATATTTCACTGCTTTTAAATCGAGCAATATAGTGCAATAGTTGGGGAACAACCCACTTGGCAGATATAAATGTGAATAAAATTAAAATTATTCCGGTTAAAAGAAAAATAGGCCAGTTATTGGCGGGAGTTGAGTTTAAACCAGCTAAAAGTGGGGTTAATAAAATAACAAAGACTACAGCAATGTCTTGAAAGATTAGAATACCCATGGATATTTGGCCGTGAATACTATGTAACTGGTTGCTGTCCTGTAAAAGTCTTAAAACAATAGCTGTGCTGCTGAAAGCTATTAAAAATCCTATGAATATTGATTCGGATGCAGAAAAACCTAAAATTTGACAGATAAGATAGATAATAATTAAAGTTAGTGAAACCTGCAGTGAGCCCCCAAAAATTACATATCTTTTAACATGTGAAAATTTTTCAAAAGAGAATTCCATGCCTATTGTAAAAAGGAGGAATATAACTCCTAATTCTGCTAAAAGCTGAACTTCTTCAGTTGAACTGATTAAACCAAGGCCGTGAGGCCCGGCTAATAACCCGGTTACGAAAAATGCCAGAATGGCAGGAATCCTTGCTTTTCGAAATATCAGGAGTACCATGACTGATAATGCAAGAATAATCACAATATCCTTTAATAAAAATATATCCATCTATTTTCTCCTTAAACTTTAATTATTCTTATTTTATTTTGTATTTATTAATATGCTGGTTAATGGTTTAAGTTAATCAATGCAAAATCTTTTTATATTATATTCTAAATATAGAATATTATATTTGTAGAATATCAGGGATCGTCATGTACAATCTATCAGACATTGAAGCAGCTGTTTTAGGCCTACTCTGTGAAGGCCCTCAATATGGGTATAATATCGAAAAAATAGTAGAAGATAGGGGAATGCGCAACTGGACGGAAATAGGATTCTCTTCCATATATTACGTCTTGAAAAAGCTCCAAAAGAACCAGTTAATTGAAAGTGAGATAAAAGAAACGAAAGGCAAACCTGCCCGTAAAATATATACTATTACTCCTTTAGGATGGAATGCAATGGAAGAAAAAGTTAAAACAGTATTGTCTGTTGCAGAAAAACAGATTCATCCCTTTGATTTAGGTATTGCTAATCTAAAAATTATCTCTCCAGAGGAGTCTATCCGTTGTTTAAAATCATATGTAAAATCAGTAAATAAGAGGATTTCATTTTTAGAAGAATCTATTGCCACACATAATAAATTAAAATCTCCCTATTTTGTGGTGGCTCTTTTCGAAAGACCTTTGGTGCATTTAAAAAATGAAAAACAATGGGTTTTGGATTTAATAGAAAAAATCAAAAAAGAAGAAAATTTGAGTGATTAAATGAAGAAAATAGACTATAAAAAAGAATATAAAGAATTGTATTCTGCTTCTAAAACCAAACCATCCTTGGTGAAAGTACCAAAATTAAATTATCTGATGATCGATGGAAAGGGAGATCCCAACACTTCACTAGAATATCAGGAGGCCATGGAAGCGTTATTTCCAGTTTCATTTAAGGTAAAATTCATTTCCAAAAAAGAAAAATCCATGGATTATGTGGTAATGCCTTTGGAGGGACTTTGGTGGGTGGATAACATGGAAGACTTTTCAATTGAAGATAAAAGCGCCTGGAAATGGACAGCCATGATCATGCAACCCGATTTTATTACAAAAACCATGATTAACAATGCCCTAAATGAAGTTGAAGAAAAGAAAAATCCGGAAGCGCTGTCAAAAATCCGGTTTAATAGTTTAGAAGAGGGATTGTCTGCTCAGATAATGCACATTGGTCCTTACTCTGAAGAAGGCCCTACAGTTGAAAAACTCCACAATTTTATTCGAGAAGAAGGGTTTGAGTTTGATGGGGGAGGGAACTGCATGAAACACCATGAAATATATTTATCAGACACGCGTCGAACAAAACCAGAAAAACTTAGAACCATAATTAGACAGCCTTTAGGAGGTATTGCAGAAAATGAATAAAAAATTAAAAGTATTTTTATTTGGATTTTTAGCATGGCTAATTCCATTTGCAGTTTCTTTTATTATTTTCCCACTCAAAGAATCTATGAGGCCATTATTTGAATCAATAATGCCCTTAGTTCTTTCCATAACTGTGATAATTTTAACGTATTATTATCTAAAGAAAATATCCTCGAATTTTATTAAAGAAGGAATTTTGATAGGTATTATTTGGTATGTGATAAATATTGTGATAGATCTATTTTTATTCATGCCTGAAAGTCCTATGCATATGAGCTTTGGGGATTACATGATGGATATTGGTTTAACATACTTAATAATCCCTGTTATAACCATTGGTATGGGTTACATGGCTAATTATGGTGATTAAATGATCATTGATTCTCATGTGCATTTACATCCAACAGAAGAAGTTGGGAAAATGGTAGTTGAAATGATCAAAGAACAATATGGTGTTGGTTATTACAGCTATGGTACTCCTGATGATTATTTAAAGGATATGCAAAGATCCGGTATTGATAAAGCAGTGATGGTAAGTTTTGCCCCGGATAATCAACTAAAAAACAATAATTTCTGGACTGTAGCCATAACCCGCCCTGGAAAAAACAGACCTGCGAAATATCCCATGTTCATCCCATTTATCTCAGTCAGCCCCACCATGAAGGGTAGAACCCCTATTGAAGAATTAGAACATAAATATAAATGGGGAATGAAGGGTTTAAAGATCCATCCTGTGGCGCAGGGATTTGATGTAGGTGATGAGAGGATGTGGCCGGTTTACGAGTGGCTAGTAAAACACAACTTACCTATCACTGCTCATTCAGGGATTAATATTGATAATAAATCATCATTTGGAGAACCAAAAAGATGGATGCCTGTTCTTGAAGAATTTGAATCATTAAAACTAATTTTAGCTCATTTAGGTAATGGTTTCTGGGATCAAACCCTTGAAATAGCTGATAAATTTTCTAATGTCCGGTTTGATACAGCCATCGCCATCTCCCATATTAACACACCAACTACTTTGGATGATGAGGACGCAGTTGATTTGATAAAAGCCATCGGCGCTGAAAAAATACTTTTCGGATCAGATTATCCCTGGATAAACCCCTCGGGGGATATAAAACGAATCAAAGCATTGGAGATATCTGAAAATGATAAAGAATTGATATTGGGTAAAAATGCTGCAAAATTATTCAAATAAGGGAGTGTGCGTATGGGAAACTGGGAATCTTATTTAAATGAAAACCCAATAGATTGGCTTCTGGAGGATAACAATCCCTCTGTCAGATACTTCACATTAACTGAACTTCTAGATAAACCACAAGATGACTTTGAAGTAAAAAAAGCCCGAAAAAATATCATGAAAATAGGTGTTGTCCCTAAAATTTTATCTAAACAAAATAAAGGAGGTTACTGGGGCCCGCCCCAAAATTTTTATCTTCGAGGTAAATATAAAGGAACCTCATGGCAGATAATCGTCCTGGCCGAGTTGGGAGCTAATGGAAAAGATGAAAGAATTCAAAAAACATGTGAATTTTTATTTAAAAATTCTCAAGATCCCTTAAGCGGAGGATTTTCCTACTTATCTAATGCTGAAGGGATAGGTGATCATGAGAAAGTCTTACCTTGTCTGACAGCTAATATGGTTTGGAGTTTTATTAGATTGGGATATTGGGGGGATGAGAGACTTGAAATGGCAATTGAGTGGATATTAAACTATCAGAGGTTTGACGACGAAGCCGGACAGGCCCCTGATGAATGGCCCTATAAACGATGGAAAATATGTTATGGTGAACGCACATGCCATAGTATAATAGTCAAATCTCTTAAAGCATTCACTGAAATACCGGAAAATAAAAAAACCCCTGAAATAAAGGAATATATGGCTAATGCTGCAGAACACATGCTAAACCACCATATCCACAAACGAAACTATCCTCCATCTAAAGGTCGATTTAAGTGGTTGGAATTTGGATTCCCTCTGATGTGGAGCATTGATGCCCTTGAAGTTTTAGGTATTCTCTCTAAATTGGGTTATAAAGATAATAGGATGATGGAAACAATGGACATAATGATTTCAAAGCAGAATACTGAAGGTAAATGGATATTGGAGAATACTTTCAATGGTAGGGTTCAAGCAGCAATTGAACGAAAAAATCAACCAAGTAAATGGATTACATTGAATGCTATTAAGGTCTTAAAAAATTTTTATGGTTAAGAATAGGGTTTATATTTTTCAAAATCAATAACTAATCATTGGGGGTGATTGTTTTTGGATTCAGATAATCAGAAATTGATCCTGTCTGGTATTTTAATGGTCGCGGGTTTGGTAATTTGGGTTGTTTTTGGTTTTTGGGGAAATAATTTCATCTTCAGTATAATTGGTATATTGATGATAGGTGTTGGTGGAAGCATTATTTCTACCATTAGAAAAAGACAATTAGGAAATAATGGGGGTAATTAGATGGATGAAAAAGTTAAGTTAATAATAGGTATTGTACTCTTGGCTATTGCCATTTTGGTGTACCTATTTTCTCAGCTATCTACTTCACTGGAAAGTGTTGGAACTAATTTGATGTTGATTTTCATAGCAACCATACTGGCATTAGCAGGGGTTTTACTTATTTTAAGATCAGTACAGAAACTAGCATAATGGGAGTTGATGGATATAACTTATGGATGCCTGGAAATCATAGAAGAACTTCAATTACTATCCAACCCTGAGGATGTGGCAGGCATGGCCCGTTTTGGAATTAACACTGATAAAACATTTGGTGTTAGAATGCCTCAACTGCGCCGTATAGCTAGAAAGGCAGGAAAGAATCATGAATTAGCTCATAAATTATGGAATTATGGGTATAAAGAAACCATGATAATTGCCAGTATTATTGAAGATCCAAAACTGGTAACTGCAGAACAGATGGATGCATGGGCCGTGGAATTTAATTCATGGGACATCTGCGATCAATGCTGTATGAATTTATTTAGAAAAACAGATTATGCCTATTCAAAGATATTTGAATGGAGTACTCGAGAAGAAAAATTTGTAAAAAGAGCCGCTTTTACTTTAATAGCTGTTTTAGCAGTTCATGATAAACAAGCAGCCGATGAAAAATTTGAACAATTTTTTCCTCTGATAGTCCGTGAATCTACAGACAATAGGAAATATGTTAAAAAAGCAGTCAACTGGGCATTACGCCATATCGGCAAAAAGAATAAGTTGCTAAATGAAAAAGCCATAAATGTTGCTGAAGAAATATATAGGATTGATTCTAAAAGTGCAAAATGGATTGCTAAAGATGCTTTAAGAGAACTAAAAAGTGAAAAAGTTAAAAAAAGAGTGGGAATATAGGGGCCAATTACCAATTCTTTTTTGTGCAAAAAATCACAATAGAATATTCTTTTATATCCGTTTAAATAGCCATAATAGATTTTAAAGCGCTTTAAATTATTTAATAATAATTTTAAAAATCTTTTTTTAGTTAATAACTATTAAATATTCAGAAATTATTAATATGGTGGTAAATATTATTTTAATCAATTTTTAATAAGTATTACAAGTCTTTTGTTGTGGTTTATTTCAAGAATTTTAATATTAATATTTAAAAATATATTTTGGTAACTTATATTCTTTAAAATTGATAAATAATATCTAAAAACTATATTGAATCAAAATAACTTGTTTTAAACTTGTTTTCATTATTTAAAGTTACACTTGAAATCAATGACCGATTATTTAGTGATAATATTCACAAAAAAAATTTTAAAATCTTTATATAAGTGAATATACTATTTGAGTTAGGGTACCACAAGCTTGGGAGGCTTTTGGAATCCATGTGCAAACCATATCCCCCCAATTTTTGGCAAAACATGGATACCGGCCTACTTCAAGCAAAACCCTTATTTTTTATTTTTTAAACTTTTCAAAAATAGTTCATGATTTGTTTTGATATTTTCATGATTTTTAAAAATAGGGATATGGGATTCATTCATGAATTTTTAATCCCTATAATTTTCTCAACATCCACCAATTTCCAAACATAGGAACATTCCATCTCCACCAGATTTGAAATAGGGTCATCTGGTGAATGCCCCAGTGCAGCCATAATATTAGTAGAAAGCTTTTTAGACATGATCAATTCTGCAAACATTTCTCTAATTTGGCGCTGTTTTTTAGGGTCTTTTTCTTCCTCAATACGCCCCTGCAAAGTAACAAACTGATATTTTGATAAATCTGGGCTGTATTCTTCGATTTCAACAGCGACCAATGGATTTTTTCCGAGCATCTCTATTTTTTTACCATACTTGGTGGATAAGAAATACAAGTAATCACCATCGAAAACATATAAAAATGGAGCCATATAAGGATAATCTCCGTTAAATGCAATTCTACTAATATAATTACTTTTTATCAAGTTATCATACTCTTTTTTATCCATCAAAGGAATTTTAACTAGACTCAAGATTATCACCTGCTTTTTTATTTAACCACAGGGTAGCCTGATTTTAACCAGGCACCCATACTACCTAAAACACTTGAAATATTAGAATATCCATTTTTTTTCAATATACTAGCGGCAATGGTTGATTTATAACCAGAATCGCAGTACACAACAATTTTCTTATCTTGGGGTATTTCACGAATCATCTGAGGAATATCGCCCACCCATATGTGGTGAGAACCCTCAATATGAAACCTCCTACGGTCGTTAATTTTCCTCACATCCAGTAAGAACATTTCATCCCCGTTTTCCTGAGATTTTTTAAGTTGATGCACAGACCACATATCCAGATGAGCGACGTCTTTCCCTGCCATATACCACTCTGGAAAACCCCCTCTCAGATATCCCTTAATATTATCATAACCTAAACGTATCAAATAGCGCCACACTTGGTGGGGTTGATCATAATCATCCACAATTAATATGGGGTCGTCGTAATTCAAAAAATAACCTGCAAATGCTGGAAAACCTTCTCTCCAAATATTAATAGTTTCAGGGACATGCCCTCCACCAAAACTGGTTGGCTTTCTAAGATCAACAACCTGTGCCCCATTTTCTATAAATTCTGAAAATTCCCGAGCATTCAAAGGAGGCATGTACGGCAATCTATTTAGAATAGGGGCTCCATACTGATTATTTAGTTCCATCTGTTTGAAATAGGGGGGCGTATAAAGTGTTTCTTCCACTTTTCTTTTGATGAATTCTTCTTTGTTTATCTGAAGCAATGGATTAGTTTTTTTCTCATAACCTACAGTGGTTGTTTCCTGGTCACGTATATCTGCCCCACACACAGATCCTGCGCCATGTGCCGGGCATAAGATAACGTTATCTCCATGTGGGAGAATTTTTTCATGGATGCTGTGATATAAAAGCTCAGCCATATGTGGAGTTTCGGATTCTCCAAAAAAATCAACTCTACCCACTTCGCCGGCAAATAAAACATCACCAGTGAAAATTAGATAAACATCATCTGAAACGCTTTTATCTCTAAGAGCAATCGATATACTCTCATGGGTATGTCCCGGAGTTTCTAAAATCTCTAATTCTAATTTACCCACATTAAAAGTATCTCCTTCCATAACAGCAGTCCCATAACTAAAATCAAGATGTGCTCCGTGAAATATTTCACTATCACTAACACCTGCCAGTTCCAGTGAACCCACCGTGAAATCTTCATTTCGGTGAGTCTCAAAGATATATCTAATATTAAGCCCATGTTTTTGCGATAGGTTCAGATAAATGTCAATATCACGCCGAGGGTCTACAACTACAGCTTCCCCTCCGGATCCAAAAAAATAAGAATTCTGAGCTATTCCCTCAGATTTTATCATTTCCATAATCATCCAACCACTCCTTAGATTTATTATGAAATCAAAATCAAATATAATTTATTACATAATTTTCAATATTAATATAAATAAAATTTTTTAAAAGACCTTTTTTGAGGGTTAAAATGTCATTTATAATTGAAACTGAAAACATAACCAAAAAATATGATGATTTCACTGCAGTGAATTCTATTAATCTTCAAGTCCCTAAAAACAGTGTTTATGGTGTTTTAGGGCCAAACGGTGCAGGTAAAACAACTTTAATATCTATGCTATGCACTATATTAAAACCAACTGCTGGAACTGGCAGAGTAAATGGCTACGATATTATAAAACAGGCTAAAGAAGTCAGAGAGTCCATAGGCATAGTATTTCAATCCAGAGCACTGGATGATATCTTAACTGGCAGGGAACATTTGGAGATGCACGCTTCCCTATATGGTGTACCTCGTGATTTAAGGGAAGAACGGATTGAAGAAGTTCTGGACTTAATTGCCCTGGGCAAAAAAGCAGATGAATATGTCAAAACCTATTCTGGGGGGATGAAAAGGCGTTTAGAAATTGGAAGGGGCCTTATACATCATCCGGAAGTATTATTTTTAGATGAACCAACTTTAGGGCTCGATCCTCAAACCAGAGAAAGTATATGGGATTATATTAAAGATTTAAACCAGGCCAAAGACCTTACAGTGCTTTTAACCACCCACTATATGGAAGAAGCAGATAAACTATGTGACGAAGTGGCTATCATAAACAAGGGGCAAATAATAACCACGGATTCCCCAAAAAACCTTAAAAGAGAATTGAAAGCAGACACTATCACTATCAATGTGGATTCCCCAGAAGAGTTTGTAAATAAAATTAAGCAATATGAATTTATAAAAGATGCCTTTATACTCAACGGCGAAGTGAAACTAATGGTGGAAATGGGTGAAAACCTCATACCATCTGTGGTGGAATTTGCAAGTAAAAATGGATTCACTGTAATATCTATAGAACTGGAACACCCTAGCTTGGAAGATGTATTCATAAAATTCACAGGTTCTAAAATCAGCAGCGAGGGAAAATAATGTTTTTTATAATTAAAATGCCCGGAGGGATGGAATAATGGCAGAATTGGAGGGCATATACACCATATGGCTTAGAGAAACCAAACGATTTTTCAGGTACAAATCAAGGATAGTAACATCTGTGGTAACTCCGCTCTTATGGTTAATAATATTTGGAACTGGACTGGGAGCAGCAATAAGGTTTGGTGCCATGGCAGGAGGATATAAAGCATTCATATATCCCGGTATTATTGGCCAGACCATACTATTCACCTCCATATTCTCAGGCTTATCTGTAATCATGGACCGCCAGTATGGGTTTTTAAAAGAAATACTGGTTGCACCAATATCCCGCCCGTCCATTGTTATGGGAAAAGCACTGGGGATAAGTACTGCAGCGGTCATTCAATCGGCTATATTACTGGCACTATCATTTATAGTGGGAGTATCTATGGATCCACTCACCTTTATCCTGTGCATGTTAATAGCGCTTATAATGTCCGTGGGTCTGGGGGGTCTGGGCCTGGTTATTGCAGCATTCACAGAGAGTATGGAAGGATTCAATCTAATCATGAGCTTCATTGTTCTACCTATGTTCCTTTTAAGTGGGGCTTTGTTTCCCATCACTGGACTACCCCAATGGCTACAAGCAGCAGTATATATAAACCCCCTAACCTATGGTGTGGATGCACTAAGATACGTCACCCTGGGAGAATCTGCACTGCCACTAGGCCTTAGTTTCCTAGTCATGATGTTTTTCGCAGTTCTCATGATATGCGTATCCGCACTCCTATTTATTAAAAAAGAACAGAGTCTAATGTAAGGTATTTGGGATGAAACAAGATAAAATTACTTTAAAACACCAAATAACTGTATATGGTGGGACAATAATTGTTATACTTATTTATATGTATATTGTCTCCATCTTTTATGCAATTTATTCCCTATGGTCATTTATAGGGGCTGTTTTGGTGGCTATGGTGACATTACCCATATTGCAGGGATTGATTTATCCTAAATGATTTTATATTTTTTTATATAATGTATTGTATATACTTATAATCTTACATATAATTTATTTTGATGTAAATAAAAATCATTAACTATATATATCTTATTAGAAATAATAATTATATCAATTTTATTATACTAAAATTGGGGGTGGTGAAAGTTGAGGCTAAAAATTAGTTTATCTGCACCAGAAAAACATTTAAAAATTCCGTATAATTACAATCATGTATTATCTGCCATAGTTTACAATAAAATAGTAGATTTGGATATGGCTCAAGAATTACACGAATCTACAAATTATAAATTCTTTACTTTTTCTCAACTTTTTGTTTCAAAAAGAAAAAATCTCAAAGACTTCATGATCTCCCGCAATGGGAAATTTAGTTTTTTTATTTCCTCCCCCAATGATGAATTAATAAAAAGCATGGTAGAAGGTTATCTGGACATTCCCTCAGTAAATTTCATGGGCCAAAATCTCCTGGTGGAACAAGTAGAACTATTGAAAATGCCGGAGATTAAAAAAAGGATGAAAATGAAGACTTTATCTCCTTTAATTGCCCGTGTTCAAAAAGAAGTTGAGGGAAAGCTAAAAATATGGGACTTAAACCCCAATGACCTGAAATTCTATGAGAATTTACAAAATAATCTTTTAAATAAATATAATTCATTTTATGATGGATATGATGGGGATAACTATGTAAAGATAGTTCCTAAAATCGATTCAATTAAAAGAAAGAGGATTACTATTCCAAAAAGAGATCAAGAAACATTTCACCGCTGTTTTTTAATGAAATTTGAGATCGAGGCCGATAAGAGATTGGTGAAGTTTGCTTATGATTGTGGATTGGGAGAAAAGAATAGTATGGGCTTTGGGTGTGTTGATGCTAAAGTTGGAGGTAAATAATGAGTGAAGTAATTTTTGATTTCACAGGAAATCCATTTGTTGATGCTGGAATTTGGGCAATTAGTGAATGGGTTGGGAAACGACCTGAAGAATTGGATAAAATGGATATGATGGGGATTATTGATGAGATTGTGGAATTATATTTAACCCCAAAATGGTCTAAAAATTTGTATCAAATATTTCCAAATAATCCTATAACAAATAATGCAGTCAAAGATAAAAAAGAAAGGTATTCTAGTATTTTAAGAGAATTGGTCGAAAAAACGGAATTTATAGGGGATAATGGTAATTGTATTGCGTGTGGTCGAAGAAACATTCTGTATAGGTCATCTAAAGACAAAATTCCTTTAACTGGATCAAAAAAACTAATAAATTATTTTTCTTTCGGGGCTGAAGGAGCAGATTATTGTCCTGCTTGTGCTTTTGCAATTCAATTCGTTCCTTTGATGTCATATGCATGTGGAAACATGTTGTTGTTACATTCCGGTTCAAAAAAAGTTATGGGAAGATGGTCAAAGAATATTAAGAAAAATATTGATGTACAAATATCTCTGAAGGAATATACGGGCTGTCCTAATGAGGGATTTAAAAACCCTAAAAATGCTATTTTTCATATAATACAAGACATTATAATGACTTATGATGAAAGATGGGTAAATGAGAATCCTTCCATAACATTTTATCATTTCACTAATTTTAATCAAGGTCCATCTTTAGATATATATTTTATTCCAACTCCTGTTTTTAGGTTCTTAACATATATTCCTCAACATGAAAAAAAGGAAGATTGGTTTAGAATAGTTAGGAAAGGTTATCAATATGTGAACTGGGAAAAAGTCAAAGAGGAAAGTGAATATAAAAATAGGGAAAATAAGGTGTATAATAATCTTCTAGAGGGTAAATCAATCATTAAATATTTTATTGATAAAAAAACCAAGGAAGCGATTGGTGGATGGGAATTAATCAGCCATTATCTGGAGGAGGTAAGAAATATGGATAAAAAGCGGATAGATTCAATAAAAAAATTAGGGGATGAAATAGCGCATTACATAGAAAGTATGGATGATATGAAAATGTTGAACCGGTTAGAAATGGCTAGTGATTATCGAAGTTTTAGAAATATTTTGAGAATTATAATCAAAAAGAGAATCTCAAATGGTATTGAAAATCCTTTGTTTACATTTGATGATTATGTAACTTATCTCTTTCCTGAAGGTAACTTAACCTGGCGGGAAACTCAGGATTTAATTTTATTTAGAATCTATGAAAAATTGCAACCTTGGATAATACAAAAGGGAAATCAAGAGGAAATAGAAATTCAAGAACCAGAAGAAGTTGAAGAGGAGGAATAAAATGTCGAAAACAGTTGTAGGGTTCATGTTGGTTGATGCACCTCATTCTGCGTTAAATAATGCGGGTGCTGATGCTGGAGATAGAACAGATAATATTGTGAGGGTTAAATCAATTAGAAGAGGAAGAAAAGTTTATCCTTATGTTTCTGGGCAGGCATTAAGATACTGGTGGAGAGAGACCTTAGAGAAAAAATATCATTGGAAAATGTCTCCTATAGAACGGCAAAAGAAAATTGCTTTTACTAGTGCAAATCCAATTGAATATGATGATGATGATGTTTTTGGATATATGAGAGCTTTAAAAGCAAAAGAAGGAGGTACTGTAACTAGAATATCTCCATTAAAAACATCTCCTTTAATATCTGTGATTGGGCAGACTCCAACTCAGGATTTTGGTGTTATGGCTCGTCATGAGGGCGATCCTGTTCCATACGAACATGAATTTTATTCTACTGTTCTCAAAGGCATTTTTTCTTTGGATTTAGATAGTTTAGGGGTTTTCTATGCCAATGAAAAAACGGGTTATAAAAATATGTACTCTAAATTGGAAGAAGAAGCTGAAGAAAAAGGTTTGGCTAAAGACAAAGAAAATAGTAAATGGGTAATGTCAAAGGATATCCGAATAAAAAGAGCCCAGGAAGTAATCAAGGCCCTTCCCTATCTACAAGGTGGAGCAAAACTAACTTCACATTTAACTGATGTATCTCCCAAATTCGTGATTTTAGCAGCTATTGATGGTGGAAGCCATATATTCATGAATATTGCTAAAGAAGAAGATGGTGAGGCAATTATTGACATTGAAGCAATTAAAGAAGTACTATATGACTATTCTGATTGTTTACTAACTGATGTTTATATTGGACGCAGAAAAGGTTTCATGGATAATTTAGAACCAGATATAACTAAATTAACTGAAGAAAAGTTTGAAGGCAAAGGAGTTATATCCTGTTCAATTAAAGAAGCTGTAGATCAGTTTACAAATAATATCCCGGAGATGATGAAATCATGAAGGCAATAAGAGTTCTGATTGAAGGTTGGGTAACCTCTTTTAGATACCCTGCTTTTATAAGTGGATTCCAACCAACTTTACCTGTTCCACCACTTAGTACAATTTATGGGCTTATATCTGCTGCCAAAGGGAATTTGGTAACTCCAGATGATTTATCTGTAGGCTATGTATTTAATCATCAAGGTAAAGCTGTTGATTTGGAAACTATCTACGAATTATCTGGCCTGAAAGGAAAATCAAATGTTATTAAAAGGGAATTTTTAGTTAATCCTGAAATTTATTTATATTTAACTGATTTGGATTATGGGGATTACTTTAAAAGACCTCACTATCCTCTACTTTTAGGAAGATCCACGGATCTTGTAAATATACGTGAAATTAAAGAAATAGACTTAGAAAAAAGATCAAATGTCCAATTGGGAAAAACAATCTTACCCTTTGGAACTAATGGTGCTTTTGGCACTATTCAAGCATTACCTACTCATTTTTCAGATACTATTCCTCGAAGTGCAATAGGAACAAAGCCATTTATATTGGTAAATCAGTTTTTTGACTATTCAGAAGAATGTTATTTTGATGAAGAGATGGATTGGGGTGTTTGGATACATGAATAAATGCCTAAACACAGAACTTTTAGCCAAACCGGATGAAACGATATTAAAACATACAGAAAATGCTCTGAAAGTATTTAAGAGCATCAAAGAGTCTTATGTCAATGTTCCGGAAATATGTGATGTTGATGATTTTTGGGAACATCTTTTTTATTCTATTTTTTTGCATGATTTTGGTAAAGGAGCAACAGGTTTTCAGGAGATGTTAATGGGAGGACCCGGGTGGAAATATAGGCATGAGATATTATCCGCGGGATTTATTTCTTCTTTGAATTACGAAAAATCATATAATGATGCTATTGGTTTAGCAATAATTACTCATCACAAAGATGTCATAATTTTAAGAGAAAAATACAACACTTCTCCAAGTCCTAATGGAAAAAAATTGTATGATAAAAAATTAAATGAATTAAATCCTAATTTTGAAGAAATAATGGATTATTTTGAACTTATACCAGAATTAAGTAAAGAATATTTGGGTTATAAACTGAAAAATTATAAGTTAATTTCGTTTGATGATTTGACTGATGTTTATAAAAATTCAGTGTTACCTTATTATTTAAATTCGGAGGATAAAGATTATACGCCGCTCCATAGGAAATATGGGGTATTTTTAAGAGGGTTTTTAAATGCATGTGATTATTTATCTTCAGGTTCAAGATATGAGATTTTAAAAGGCATTCCAAATATGAAAACAATTTACAATTTTCAAAAATTAAGAAAAATTCAGGAAGAATCTTTAAAAACCAGGGGGAGTGCATTTTTAACTTCACCTACAGGAAGCGGGAAAACAGAGGCCTCATTATTCTGGAGCGATACAAATCAGAATTTTAATCATTCTAAGCGAGTTTTTTATTTATTACCTTACACAGCAAGTATAAATGCCATGTATAATCGGTTGCAGAAAGATTTTGGAAACAAAGAATTAGTTGGATTATTGCATGGTAAGTCCTCTTATTTTATTTATAAAGCCTTATCTAACCTGGATTTGGATTATGGGTCTAAAAAAAAGATAATTCGTGATATAAAAAGTTTAAATAAGAAGATATACAGGCCTTATAAAGTTTTAACTCCATTCCAAATATTAAAAGCATTTTTCGGTTCCAAAGGATTTGAGATGCAACTATCCGAAATGACTAACGGATTGTTTATATTGGATGAAATTCATGCTTATGATGCTCACACGACTTCTTTGATTCTCGAAATTTTGCGAATATTAAAGAATGATTATGATGTGGATTTATTTATAATGTCTGCAACACTACCTAAATTCATAAAAGATCTATTTAAAGAATATTTGGATATTTCTAATGATATTATGATGGAAAATGAAGAAATAAGATCATTTACTCGGCATGAAGTTCACATTATTGATGGTAATATTCTGGATAATCTTGATTACATTAAAATGGATTTAAACACAGGAAAAAAAGTTTTAGTAGTGTGCAACACTGTTTTACAAGCCCAAAAAGTTTTTGAAGAGTTGAGTAGTCAAATTGAAAATAGTGCTTTGTTGCATAGTAGATTCATGCTTAAAGATCGAGAAAAAATTGAGAAATCTTTAAATAATTTGGATTTGTTAGTGGGAACTCAAGCTATTGAAGTATCTCTTGATATTAGTTATGATGTTTTATATTCTGAACCAGCCCCTATCGATGCTTTAATACAAAGATTTGGTAGGGTAAATAGGAAAGGATGGGAAGAAAACAAGATTTCTAAGGTTAATATATTTTCAAGAGGTTCAGAGAAGGATAAATATGTTTATAGTCAAAACTTAGTAGAAAAAACAATTAAAAGCTTTGAAAATGTGGATATTTTATCAGAAGATCTAATTCAAAGACTTGTTGATGAAGTTTATGAAGATGGCTATGATGAAAAAGATCAAAAAGAATTTGATGCTGTTAAAAAACATTTCAGATCATTTTATGAGCAAATAGTTCCATTTATTAATGAAAAAAGTAGTGAACTCGAGTTTTACTCTCTTTTTAAGTCTTATGAGGTAGTGCCATTTAAATATAAACTGGATTATCTTGAAGAGTTGGATAAGGCTCGTTATTATGATGCAATGAGTTATATTTTGTCTATTAGTATTGTGCAATTCAAAAAACTAGAAAAAGAGAATAATGTAGAATTTGATCAGGATACATATTTTGTTAATGCAGTTTATGATCCAAAAAAGGGGTTAATGTTAGAACAGGAAGAAGATACATTTTATTAAATTAAATCAAAAAAGTAGAAAAAAATCACTTTTAAGATGGTGATTAATAATATTAAAAAAGAATAGGGCCTTAAAATAAATAAGAAGAGTAGTAACAATTTTTACTTTATTTAATCAATACCAAATTACTTTTCGTATTACACTCATAGTAAAAGTAATGTGATCTCTGGTGAGTGTTACAATAAGGATCCGGTAACGATTTCCAGAGAAGTAAGAGAAGATCTTAATATTAATCAGGGAGATAAGGCAGTTTTCATAAAGATAAAGGGGATAAGTGGTTTTAATAATGGGAGAACTCACTAATAATGGTTGAATCCTTTGAGGATATTGAAAAAACAATAGTAGAATAGGTTGAAACTGGAGTTAAGAATAATTAAACGGTAAACTGGTTACTTATGATGTTAAAGACTTCCACTGGATGGAAAATGTAGTGACTCCATGAAGTAACTAAAAAATGATAAAAATATTTTAATTAATCTGGAGTACATAAAATTAAGTAAACATATATGTGATTAAAATGAACCGAAGAAAATTAGCCATAGAATTCTCGAATTCTTTAGATTATCCTGAAATAAAAAAAATAATCTTATTTGGTTCGGTAGCCCGTGGTGACGATAATAAAGACTCAGATATTGACATACTTATTGTTTCCACAAAAAAAGACGAAACAAAGGATAAAATAATGGGTAAAATCACAGATGTTTTACTTGAGCAGGGAGCCTATATCTCTGCTAAGGTTATTTCTCAAAAAGAATATGATACTCTTAAAAATACTCATTTTATTTCCACTATAACTGAAGAAGGTGTAGTCATTGGATGAAAGGATAATTCTTTTAGAAAATGCTCATGAAAAGTTGGAAGCGGCTAAAAATCTATTTGAGAATGAATTTTATAATGATTCTGTAAGTAGGGCATATTATGCAATGTTCTTCGCGGCCAAAGCATTATTGCTTAGAAAAAATATTCATCCCAAAACTCATAGAGGATTGATTTCTCAGTTTGGAATGGAATTTGTGAAGAATAATGAATTTAAAAAAGAACTATTTGATTTACTTGCCCGTGCACAGGAAGATAGGGAAGAAGCAGATTATGGTTTATTTTCTAAAATTGGTGAAAATGAGGCCAAAACTATAATTAAAGGCGCAGAATTATTTTTAGATGAATGTGAATTACTTTTGTAAGTATTATGCCCTCCCAAAAACAGCACCTCCAAATTAGAGGAACCCAAATAAACTACTTTTTTATTTGTCATACCAAACTATGGTTCTTTTCTCATAATATTCAGATGGAACAGGAATCTGAACTGGTTTCTTTAGGTAAGATAATCCATAAAAATTCTTATAAACGAGAACATCGTGACTTTGCCTTGGACAATATTGTCAACATGGATTTCATCAGGAAAGGAGATTTTTTAGAAATTCATGAGGTTAAAAAGAGCACTAAAATGGAAAAAGCCCATGAATTCCAGCTTTTATATTACTTATATTATCTCAAGCATGAGAAAGGAATATCTAATACTAAGGGATTTATTGATTATCCTAAAATTCGCAAAAAACAGGAATTTGAGCTCACAAGTGATAAGGAATATAAGCTAGAGGAAATATTTGAAAAGATCAAAGAAATCGTAGCGAGTGATCTTCCCAAACCAATAAAAAAACCATTTTGTCGAAAGTGCGCCTATTTTGAATTATGCTGGGTTTAATTATATTGGGGGTAGTGGGATTTTTAGTGATATAATTGATCAGATATTTAACTTAAGATGACAAGAAAAAATTATTATTTAATGTCGGATGGTATCCTAAAAAGACGCGAAAACACGGTTTATTTCATAAACAAGGACAATAAAAAACCTTTACCTATAAATAAGATTTATTCTATCTATGCCTATGGGTCTTTAAGTTTTTCTTCTCAAGTAGTTAATCTGCTGGCTAAAGAAGGAATCCCTATTCATTTTTTTAATTACTATGGATTTTACAGTGGTAGTTTTTATCCTAGAGAAACTCTCTTATCTGGTGATCTTTTAGTTAAACAAGCGGAACACTTTTTAGATTTTGAAAAAAGGATAATCTTGGCTAAGAAATTTGTAGAAGGCGCAGCCAAAAACATGATGAAAGTTTTAGCCTATTATAATGTAGATAACCCTATAAAAGAAATATTAAGTGAATTAACAGATTGTGATGTAATAACGGAAATTATGAATGTTGAGGGGAGAATCAGGGCAGATTATTATGGTCGCCTGGACGAAATACTTCCTGAAGATTTTCAAATTGGCAAAAGAAGTAGAAGACCGCCTGAAAATATGATAAATTCTCTGATAAGTTTTGGCAATTCTTTGATTTACTCAACAACATTATCTGAGATTTATAATACTCAGCTCAATCCCACTATTTCCTATTTGCATGAACCATCTGAGCGAAGATATTCTTTATCTTTGGATCTTAGTGAAATATTCAAGCCAATTCTGGTGGATCGCTTGATTTTATATCTTGTTAAAAAGAGGATGTTAAATGAAAATGATTTTGAAAAAGACATGGAATATTGTCTTTTAAATGAAAATGGCCGGAAAGTTTTCCTAAAAGAATATGACAAACGGCTCAAAAAGACCATAAAGCACAGGGAATTAAATAAAAATGTTTCTTATCGCCGATTAATTCGTCTAGAGGCATATAAAATGATAAAACACCTTTTAGGTTCTAAAGAGTATAAACCTTTTGTCATGTGGTGGTAGATATGTATCTAATCATTGTCTACGATATCAAAGTAGAGCGAGTTAATAAAGTAAAAGGATTTCTACGTACACACTTATACTGGATACAGAATTCTGTCTTTGAAGGAGAAGTAACGGTCAGCGAATTTGAAGAGATCAAAATGGGCATTAATGATATAATTGAAAAAGATGAGGATTCTGTGATAATTTATTCATTTAGGACAGAGAAAGCTTTTAAAAGAAAAGTGATGGGCATTGAAAAAGCACCTATTGATGGGATACTATGATTAAAAACTTTAGATTTCTATTTATGGGGTCATAATCTTTTAAATTAACTGATAAATACGTTTTATCAAATCGTTTTTGAGAAAATTTTCATAATTTACTTAAACAATTTTATTTAATTTTTCTTTTCTTAGTTCGAAATGAGGCCTGAAAAATGATTTTAGAATATTTATCCAAGAAATATTTTATTTTTTAATAAATAAGTCCTTTTTAAATAATTAATCATAGTAAACATTGTTATTTAACTGGCGTCTTTTCATATAAAAGAAATACAAAATATTAGATCGATAAAATTATACACTCGAAAGCAACAATATTAATAGATATAAACCAAAATAGGCTAAATTTCCAGCCTGTTAAAATCAGACCATATTGGGATTGAAATGGACTTTGAAGACAATAATCCTTACACTGTTTTTGAGGTTAAAATCAGACCATATTGGGATTGAAATTAGCTTTAATTACATCATCAAAGCCTAATTCTTCCTGTTAAAATCAGACCATATTGGGATTGAAATTTCTTCATCACACATAAACGGGCCGGTTGGTACTTGGTTAAAATCAGACCATATTGGGATTGAAATGATAGTACTGATGATGATTTACAATACCTTGTTTGTTAAAATCAGACCATATTGGGATTGAAATGGACATGAAATTATCTATCTCGTTTTGTATATCTGAGTTAAAATCAGACCATATTGGGATTGAAATAAGATTACAGAAGCTGAACGCAAAGGAGGATATAGAGTTAAAATCAGACCATATTGGGATTGAAATGAATTATAATTAAATGCTTGTTGCATACCACTACAACAGTTAAAATCAGACCATATTGGGATTGAAATGAAACATAAATACGGATCTAAAAGTGACGGAAGGAATGTTAAAATCAGACCATATTGGGATTGAAATACTATAATTTAATTCTCCATGGGTATCGGGAAATTGGTTAAAATCAGACCATATTGGGATTGAAATACGGAGTATGTGAGAATAACCTAACAAGTGAAAATAGTTAAAATCAGACCATATTGGGATTGAAATACAATCCAACCTTATGGTAAATTAGCACCAGGGGAAAGTTAAAATCAGACCATATTGGGATTGAAATCAAAATAACCATGGCAATTCTTAGTCATGAAATTGAAAGTTAAAATCAGACCATATTGGGATTGAAATGAACCTGAGAAAATAGGATATGGCTCTATTTTCAATGTTAAAATCAGACCATATTGGGATTGAAATTTTCGCTTCATACATCCAAGTATCCTTTATCTGTTGTTAAAATCAGACCATATTGGGATTGAAATACCAGTTTATGTTCCACAAATGCAAAGGCCATTACAAGTTAAAATCAGACCATATTGGGATTGAAATGATATTTAATCTCATTTATTTTTTTATGAGGGATAGTTAAAATCAGACCATATTGGGATTGAAATGATATTATTGAACTAATTAAATCTAACCAGATTAATGGTTAAAATCAGACCATATTGGGATTGAAATCTCATTTTTACGAGAACTAGTGATGCTTATGATGATGTTAAAATCAGACCATATTGGGATTGAAATTTAGAATTAAGACTCTTATCTATACTTGACAAAGGCGTTAAAATCAGACCATATTGGGATTGAAATTGTTTTAGTACGTAAAACCTCATCAAAATAGTTTGTTAAAATCAGACCATATTGGGATTGAAATGGGGACAAGGTTTTAATAACATATATTAATAATAACGTTAAAATCAGACCATATTGGGATTGAAATTAAACATATATTATATATATTTTTTTTGATAAGAATTGTTAAAATCAGACCATATTGGGATTGAAATAAACCAAATCATTCAATGTAAGTGGACTAATAGAAAGTTAAAATCAGACCATATTGGGATTGAAATTTCAATTCTGAAGCAATAAATGTGGATGGTACTGGTTAAAATCAGACCATATTGGGATTGAAATAAAAATAAAAAAATAAATTAAGATATATCCTTCATTGTTAAAATCAGACCATATTGGGATTGAAATTTGTGAAAAAGTAATATATGCGTTGAATGGGTTGAGTTAAAATCAGACCATATTGGGATTGAAATAGCTCCTTAATCCTTTGATCTCGGTCACCATTAGTCCGGTTAAAATCAGACCATATTGGGATTGAAATTTAACTTATATAGTTGCACCTGACGAAGGCATAGCTCGTTAAAATCAGACCATATTGGGATTGAAATATCTCAGTAATTTTTAGGCACTTGAAAGCTTTCATATGTTAAAATCAGACCATATTGGGATTGAAATTCTATTGTTGCTATTAAACTTGTATTATCTAATCTAGTTAAAATCAGACCATATTGGGATTGAAATCGATTTATTTACCCACATCATTTGAATCTATATTGAATGTTAAAATCAGACCATATTGGGATTGAAATTTCCTTTGTCATTATTTTCTCTCCATGTAAAAATTAGTTAAAATCAGACCATATTGGGATTGAAATAAAATAGAGGATTTAAATCAACTAAAAGGAAGGTTAGTTAAAATCAGACCATATTGGGATTGAAATGAGTAATAGAAATCCTAGCAGCAGGGTTTGATGTAGTTAAAATCAGACCATATTGGGATTGAAATATTAATATCATCTCTTATGATAAGGAGTTCAAAGAAGTTAAAATCAGACCATATTGGGATTGAAATTTTTATAAATATTTCACATGTGCGAGAGGTGATTAAAGTTAAAATCAGACCATATTGGGATTGAAATTTTTTTAGGGTAACAGGTGATGGTTACGCTGGTTTTTGTTAAAATCAGACCATATTGGGATTGAAATCGGGCTCACCTTGCATTAACCCATCTAGGTCTTCATCGTTAAAATCAGACCATATTGGGATTGAAATTGAACCTTTGAATCATAGTAAAATTCACCTTCAATATGTTAAAATCAGACCATATTGGGATTGAAATAGCTTTTATATTAGATACTGTGACTGTTCCGGTACTGGTTAAAATCAGACCATATTGGGATTGAAATTCAGTTAAATATGATACTGATACTTTAACTAGATTCGTTAAAATCAGACCATATTGGGATTGAAATCTGCGTGGGAGTGGTAGCATGAGTAACTGCCGCACTTGTTAAAATCAGACCATATTGGGATTGAAATTTATAATCTGTTTGTTTATCTGGTCCTGTGATGTCTCGTTAAAATCAGACCATATTGGGATTGAAATTTTAATGTTAAAAGAATGGTCTAATGATGAGTTGGAGTTAAAATCAGACCATATTGGGATTGAAATAAGAATTATTGCATGGAAATTTTTATTTGGATTGGTGTTAAAATCAGACCATATTGGGATTGAAATAAGAAAACATGGGCGCTCAAAGTTTCATAGTTAAAGTTAAAATCAGACCATATTGGGATTGAAATGACGAAGGCATAGCTCCTTATGCATTATACGTATTATGTTAAAATCAGACCATATTGGGATTGAAACGTCTATGATTTGTTGTATGGCTTGATTCCATAACTGAGTTAAAATCAGACCATATTGGGATTGAAATGTTTGTATGTGTTATAGTGTACTGTGGATTATTAACGTTAAAATCAGACCATATTGGGATTGAAATTACGACAGAAATGGAGGAGCAGACCCTGTTTTAAAAGTTAAAATCAGACCATATTGGGATTGAAATGAACATACCACTACAATTAACAAAATTACTAAAGGAGTTAAAATCAGACCATATTGGGATTGAAATAGAAACATCACACACCATTTGAGATTGAATCAGTATTGTTAAAATCAGACCATATTGGGATTGAAATGAGAAAGTAAAAGCAACTGAATTAAAGGGTTGGATTGTTAAAATCAGACCATATTGGGATTGAAATTCACCATATATGTTATTACCTGATTTAGATAACCAGGTTAAAATCAGACCATATTGGGATTGAAATTTTTCTAATTTGGTTAATATGCGTTCTTGTTTTTTTTGTTAAAATCAGACCATATTGGGATTGAAATCTCGATAATGTTTGGGGAGACAATAATAGTGTTGATGTTAAAATCAGACCATATTGGGATTGAAATATAATCCAGATTATAATGATAAACCATTATATAAAGGTTAAAATCAGACCATATTGGGATTGAAATTTTCCTATTGCGGATAGTGTTGCTTTGAATGATTTTGTTAAAATCAGACCATATTGGGATTGAAATGATAAATTAATTGAGGATGATATTATGGTGAATGGTTAAAATCAGACCATATTGGGATTGAAATATAACAGATTTATATCTGCCATTATAGTCTTGTTTTTGTTAAAATCAGACCATATTGGGATTGAAATATACGGGCTCCAACCATGACTTTTTTGATTTCACCGAGTTAAAATCAGACCATATTGGGATTGAAATACATATTACTCCTTTTAAACTAACTTTATTCACAGAGTTAAAATCAGACCATATTGGGATTGAAATTTGCCTGAGTAATAATTACCTCGAATTAAATTATTCGTTAAAATCAGACCATATTGGGATTGAAGTAATTATGCAAGCATAATAGGCGCGGGCAATTATTGCGGTTAAAATCAGACCATATCTTGCTTAAATTATTAATTCATAAAAAAAATGACCCATATAGATCAGAGATATTGATTTTAAATGGGCTATTCTGGATTATGTAATATGCTGTTTGGAAGACAATCTTCTTCCAATTAAATGACGGAGTATCATTTATTTAAATGTTCGAAATATATTTAACCAGTTATATATAATAAATGCATTTGACTATCCGGAGTCAAATTTTCCATTTTTATCAATTTCTCTGATTTACTAATTATGGGCATAGAGTAATATTAATATAATAATATATATTCTTATGCATTTCCTATTATTTTTCAGGGGATTATAATATACTAATGATTGATATTTAAGGGAGCATTACCTGTGCTGATCTAAAGATTAAAATTATTTATTTAAGTTTAAATACTTTTTTAATTCATAGACGCTTATTTTACACTTATTAGCATGGAAATTAATGGTTTTTGTCCCGGTGAATCGATCTACTTCTAAAGGGTCGCATTGGAAACGCTGGGCAATGTTTAAAATAGTGTTAACTGACTCGTTAATTTTTTCATCTTGTATGGAGCTGGGAGCATAACTGCCATTATCATTGTTTAAATCCAATGCCTCTTCGTTAAAAATATGATCAGAATTAATGTGTCTTTTATTATGGGATATTCTCTCTTTTAATAGCTTATTCTGAAGCATTTCCATGGCGAGTATTTCCATTTTAATTTTTTCAAGTTTTAAATTAAGTTCATGGAGCTCGCCATCAATTAATTTTAGAAAAGTCTCTGTTCTTTCTTTTTTATCATTCAAAATATTTGCAAAAAAATCAATGCCTTCCCCATAAGAGTATTCGCTGGTTTTAATAATTTCCCTTGAAGTTGGCAGGCATTTTGCATTAATGGTAACCTTATTATCTTTTATTTTCATACTTACGCCCCTCATTAAACTGGGTTTCACATTCATTTTAAAAAAATAAACAGGTTTAATTGGTTAAGGGGGTTTTAATTCACCAATTAAACTTTTATTATCATTTTAGCTTGGTTAACTTTACAAAGTCATTTTTTTGGGCTTAATAGGAAATTTCTATATTCCTTTAAACCTATCATCATTTAAAACGTATTATTGGATATTGGTATATTTGAGGCTATATAATGCGAGGCAACGTTATTAAATGATGATTTTTCAATTTATTTTATCAGATTTTATCACCTCCAATAATACTATTTTATAATAAAATAATAATATATTTAAATTTTACTACTTGTTCCTAATTTAGTAATATATGTGGGCTTATTCAAGCTAAATCCGATTGTTTCAGGGGTTAAGTACGTATATTAGGGTATTATAGGTAATGCAGTCGTGGAGACTGAATAATAAATTTAAACATGCGACTCAATATCCTGGATAATGATTTGGGTTTTGTTTTCATTCACTTTTTCCAGAGTAATGTTTTTGTTGCAATTTTCATCCAATTTTAAATTTAGATAGATATTATTTTTTTCCATTCCGCTTGAATTTCCTTCTTCTGCAGCAGAAGCGGCTTGGAGTGAATTATTAGGAAATAGCTCGTATATGCCTGAACTAAGAAATACCACGCTACATATCATCAAAGTTAAAAATAGGAATACTGTTTTGTCAGGCTTTGCACCAGTTTTAAATCTCATTTTTTTATTTAAACATACGAATCCTGATTTTTTAAAAGGATAAAAAACAGGAGATCCATAAACTGTGAAACAATCTAGAATAATGTGGGATAAAAATCCAATTATTAAAGATAATGCTATCTCGCTGCTATAGATGGTCACCACGCCTATAGGTATTATCCAGATTAAGGAATGACCCCAATTACGACGGGTCCCTGTAATTTTATCCAGTGAATTAGGGAAAATAGAACTCCAGGCTGCAAATAAAATACCCGGCATGGGGCTTGTAATATTCAATGGGAAAGATAGCAGGAGAAAAAAGAATATTCCTCCTGCAATATGGGTGTAAAATTTCATTTTTGGCCACCATAAATGTGTAAATCGTGCTTATTGCATTTATTCTCCATTTTCAGCCTCCGTGCCTTTAATTTCTCTACTTTTTAATTTTAAGATTCATGGCCTACCTCCTACATAAACCATGGTTCTAAAAATGATTAATCCAAACCATAAAGCCCCGAGTATTGTTGCACTAACATTGGCAAGAGAACTGGCTTTAAGAAAAATTAAAAATGCTATAACTCCAAATATAAAATAAACTGGATAAGTAATGTTTATTTCGTCTTGACCAGTTTCTAATCGATATTCTTCCATATTAACTAATTGGAATGTTTTATAAAATCCATAAACTTCACTTTTAAATTCCTTATTAAAGCTGCAGATAAACATAATATTGGTGTGGTTATTTAATTCCTGCAGAGAACTAACTGCTTGCCTATTTAATAAATGAAATCCATTAAAAAGTATGATTAACTTATTTGAATTTAATTTTGCTAGAAGTATTTTAATTAGTTCTGCGGTAGTAAATTTTTTTAAGGAAGCTTCTTTTTTTCTAACAACAGTTTCAATACATTCTATGACTCTTACTTTTAGGGGGACTGGTTCATTAAAGAATATACAATTATATTTTGAATTTAATTCAAGGTAGACTTTTTGAACGTCTCTATCGTAAAATAACAAATTTTGACCTTCACCTATGCTCCGGGTAATTTGTATTAAATTCATAATATTACTTATTAAAAATGAATATAAAAACATTGTTCAAGTGTGAAATTGTTAATGAGTGTTTTTTTGTTTTCGGTGTTTTATTGCTCTTTGAATTTTTTCATATTGGTGAAAATAAACTATTTTTTATTCATCCTTAGGGTCCAATTATTGTATAATTGTTGTATGATTCGGGTGAAAGTGGGCTTAAATTGGGAAAAATTATTTTTAAGGTCTTTTTTAGAAAAAGGAGCATGCAATTTAGAAATTTAATTATAAAAAACATTTTCAGAAATAAAACCCGGAGCTCCTTAGCAATGCTAGGTATTGCTATAGGGATAGCCACTATTCTGGGTTTGGGTCTGATTACAGACGGACTTTCTGAATCTACACAAAACGCCTTAACCGAAGGTGCAGCAGATTTTTCTGTTGTTGCAGTCAGTTCTGGCCCGGGACAAGGTCAGGGCCAGGGAGGAGGTATGCAGGGTGGACCGGGAGGATCCAGCCAACAATTGATAAATCAAACAACGGTAGATGAAATAGCAAGTATTTCTGGAGTAGAGAGTGTCACTGGAGTTTTAAGGTCCAATATGTTTGATGATAGTACTAATAGCACTAACCAAACAGATCAATCAAGTACTCAAGGCCCAAATCAAGCCAGCATGCAAATGCCCATCACTATTTTAGGAATAGATTCTCAGAATCTGGAAATGGAAGATGTGGAAGTAACCAACGGTACCACGTATTCTTCTTCAGATGAAGTTATAATTGGTAAAACTGCTGCAAACAGTTTAAATAAAACTATTGGGGATTCAGTAAGTATCTCTAATAAAAGCTTTGAAGTGGTAGGAATATATGAAACTGGAGATACCATGCAGGATGGTGGTATTATAATGTCATTATCTTCACTTCAGGATTTGACCAATAACACGGGAAAAGTTTCTTTTATCCTGGTAAAGGCAAGTGACAGCAGCAATGCTAACAGCTTGGCAGAAACCATTGAAAATAAATACAGCAACCTTACAACCACCACCTCATTATCCGGGATGCAAAGAATGAACCAAGGCCTTGACATCATAAATACTGGGGCATGGGCAGTTTCACTTCTAGCTATCCTTATTGGGGGGATAGTTGTGGTAATAACCATGGTTAAATCTGTTAGTGAACGAACCCGCGAAATAGGAGTTTTAAAAGCGGTGGGATGGCCTAAACAATCAGTTCTATTGATGATCATTGCTGAATCGGTGGTAATGGCAGTAATAGCCTCGGTTATTGGGATAATAATAGGAGTGGGATGCGTTGAATTATTAAGCATGACCAACTTGATTCCATTTATCCAGCCGGCATACTCTGCCACATTATTCCTAAAAGCATTAATTATTGGAATATTAATGGGAATAATCGGGGGATTATACCCTGCTTACAGAGCTTCTAAATTAGCACCTACCGAGGCGTTGCGTTATGAATAATATTATAGAAATTAAAAATCTGCAGAAACATTATGACCAGGGCAATATAATCGCTTTAAGTGGAGTTGACTTACAAATAGAAAAAGGAGAGTTTGTTTCTATTGTAGGCCCCTCTGGGTCTGGAAAATCAACTCTTCTAAATATGATTGGTGCCTTGGACCAGGCAGATGAAGGATCAATTAAAGTTGCAGGTAATGATCTAATGGAGAACAAAGATTTCAGCCAGTTTAGATCCACAGAGATAGGTTTCATATTCCAGCTGCACAACCTCATACCTAATTTAACTGTCAGTGAAAATGTTCAAATACCCATGATACAAACAGACATGTCTGATGAAGAGATGGTTAAACGAGCCAATGAGATACTGGAATCATTAAATCTGGGATCTAAAATCCATCAATTCCCCACAAAGTTATCTGGGGGGGAAAGACAAAGAGTGGCCATTGCTAGAGCACTGGTTAACCACCCATCAATAATACTTGCTGATGAGCCAACAGGAGCCCTCGATTCAAAAACTGGAGACATTATTCTGGATGTTCTAAAGAATATCCACCGTGAAGAGAATGTAACCTTGATTATAGTGACTCATGAAAAATACGTGGCAGATCAGGCAGATAGAACAATCAAAGTTAAAGATGGTTGCATTACTGCAATGTAACCATTTAACAAAGGGCACTTATCAGCTAAACCTCCGACATATTTTCATAATACGATAAGTGCCCTCTTTTTTTTGCATGGCTATTTTTTAATAATTTATAATTTAATTTGGCATTTAAAAAAAATCATGTAATATCAATCATGTTTACTATATCTGAAAAATCTTTAAAATTAGTGATTATTGGGTGTATGGTATATATGGTCTGGTGAAAAAATAATGATTTCTTCAATTTTCATATGCAGGAGTGGTAAACAAGTTAATAAAATAATATTATTTTCCCTCAACTTCAATAGCATCTAAAGTATATAATCCACAACTTGATTTAGTCCATGGTTTTTTAGAGATGCATAACATTTCATCAGCACCGGGTCTAAATTTGTAATCTACTTTATGTACTTCTAGTGAAAAATCAGGGGATAAGTCATTAATTATCTGTTCCACGTATTCGGATTTTTTTGAATTTCTCAACTGTACCAAAGGATAAATTCGAACTTCCTGACTACTAACTCTAATCATTTCTTTTATAGATTCCAGATGAAAATCATAATCTAATCGATCGTCATATAAAAATAGCAAATGTGATGATAATACTAAATGAAAGGTGTTATCGTGGAAAGGGAGCATGGGAAGTTTTGCTTCAACATAATTGGTGTCTTTATTTTTTTCATAATCCTTTGAAAAGTCTTTATAAGTTTTTATACGGTACTGGGCCATTTGTTCATGGTCTTCAAAGAATCCCCAGTCGACTTTATCTTGCAGGCCATGGTGGGCGTCCATCAGTGTTCTGAAATCATTTTCCGATACTTTTTTCATCTCTTCAGGATGTTTACTGTATAAAATATCAGCAGCCACCACATCAAAACCTTGTTGGGTCATATGTGCTGCAAAAGAGCTCGCACCAGCATTACAATCCAATATTTTACATTCCCGGAGGTAGTTTAATCTTAAATTGAACATCTGTAAATATTCTTCAAATCCTCTTCCTAAAAACCATATTTTATTTTCAGAATTATTGGGCTGCAATTGATCTCACTACTCTTGAAGTAATTATATTCATTACCCCTACTTGTATTTTTCCAATTCAGAGGATTCTAGGCGTAATACTATTATCAAAATAAAAAGAATTTATGAGTTAGATTTTTTGGGGAAATGGAATGTGTAATACCAGAATATGATTAAAAACAAGGCATTAATCACTAATCCTAAATATCCTCGTTCTGGATCAAAAATATTAATGGGCATTATCCCCAAGATACCTACAGATGTTCCAAATCCAAATAATGTGTAATTAACACTGTTCCATATTGTGTGGGACAGGGAACTGGTAATTATAGACCCTGAACGATAACGTATAGTACCCATTATGGCCCCTCCAGTAAATACTGTGCTTAAATAGAGAGGTATCATATTATAAGCACCTTCCATCCCAGTACCTATGAAAAATAGGGGTATGTGCCAGATGGTAAATGCTAATGCAGTTAATAATATTATTGATTTAGAAGAGAATTCATATTTCTCCATAACCCCAAATAACCATCCTCTAAAGAATCCTTCTTCAGTAGTAACAGTGAGAATTAGGGTGGTGAAAAAAAGCCCTAAAAATGCAATTAAAGCTGTAAAACTCAAATTAATTGGCCCTATATGTCCAGAAATGGTTGCTAAAGTTATCACTATAAGTGCACTGATTAAAGGGTAGGCTATGGCAATCAGATATTCTTTTCTCTTACCAAATACTAATCCCAGTTCGGCGGCATTCATTTTTGTCCAGTAGGCAAAAATTAAGATTAAGGGGAATAATAATGTCACTTGAAGATTACTATTTCCGGTTAAAATCGGCGCAACAGCAGTCAAAACTAATGCGATTATAAATCCTGAAAGTGGAATATATTCTTTTTTCATTTAAATACCTCATTATTTTTATAATGGGATTAAACTCACTATATAAGCTATTGTTGGGAAAAATATTAAATAAAAAATCCCTGATATAAAATGAGCTTTAAATGAGTTGTCCTCATCGTTTTCACGACCCCATTGTGAGAGTACATATTCAAATTCTTCAGCAGTATAAAACTGCAAATGTCGTTCAGTGGCGATTATAGAATGTAAAATTTTTACAAACCCTAAAACAGATAATGATGCAAATGCCGCAGCCATTATGGGTATGGGTCCGGTGGCTTCAGGGATCATAAATGTATACAAAACCAGTAACCACGTAACTGGCAGAATATCAATGATTAATAGGGCCACTGCGAACCTGCGTTTATAACGTCTTTTCTTTTTCTTATTTGCTGAAAATAATAGTTGCATATCAAAGGTTCGGTACTTTCTGATTAAATTCATTAAAAGGGTAAAATAAACTCCAAAAAATAAGATTAGCGCGTCTTTTCCAGTTAAAATAGTTGTTATTTCTGTTCCCGTAACCATTATTTGCCTCATAAATACATTTTATTAAGTTCAGTATAAACAAACCTTTCTAATTAGTAGGGCTTGATGTAAATCCAATTTTTTAGTTTTTCTATGAAAATTAGTTCGTAGGCTGGAAACCCCTCCCTTATATATCCATATAAAACTATTTTAGATATATATCTTATTTTACCATATAAATCCCATTTATGTAGAGAACACCTGACTATCAATTAAATTAGGCTAATTAAAATATTATAAATAAATCCTCGACATTGTTTTCAGATCATATTAATACTTTATTGAGGGTATTTATATAAAATTATGATGGTTATAATTGAGAGCGATTAGAATAATCTCTCTTTCACCTCCGATTGAATAATTATTTTTTTATTTTTTTATAAATTTGGTGATAATTTGAGCCGTAAAAAAAGAAAAAAGCAGCAAAAAGTTGCTAAAACTAATACTAAAAACGATAAATTGGATGACATAATAATCCTGGATGATGGGGAAAGAAAGAGACTGGGATATGTTTTTGCAGGTTTGTTTTTTTCCAGCATAATCTTTGCCATTATATATGCTGTAGGTTTGATCAGGGTTTTTATATAACCAACCAAAATCCTTTTTAAGGTGAAAAACCTAATGTAATGCCTATAAAATATGAGGTATTCATGGGCAATCAATTCACCACAATTAAATATTGTAACTGGTGTGGAGACCCTTTTGAGGTAAAATCACCTAACCAAAAATATTGCTCTCCAGGGAATAAAAATTGTAGTCATGAAGCTAAACGTGAAAGCTGGCGTAAGGCTGCTTCAAAATATAGAAAAAATTACAAAGACACCCTACTTATTTCTCAAATGTATAAATTGGGCTCTGGTTTTCTGGGAAGCAGCGCAGAAAAAGATTTTAATCAAGAATATAAATCTATTCAAAAAGAAAAAAAGAGACTGAAATTGAATTCCATTCTCTTTGGATTATGCATATATATTGAATTAGGATGCCAACATTTAATAAGAAACTTATTCCAAAGAGGAACTATTTCCTATGTTGAATCTAATCCGGGGATACTAATCATTCTTTTAATAATAGTATTCGCTATAATAGTGGGGTTATACTGGCGGTGATCTTATTTTTAAGCCATTAATGAACTTGCAACCAACCCGATACTCAGCCCCATTACAATTATTACAGTAGCTATGGCAATTAAATTAAATAATTTCGAATTCACATGTTCCCCCATTACCTTTTTATCATTGATAATTAAGAGCATTAATATCAATACAAAAGGCAGCAGTATTCCGTTTGCTACTTGTGATAGATATAAAATGGACAATAATGGTATATTCGGTATCATAATTATTATAACTGCCAATACAATCAGCCCCAGATAAAGACCGTGGAATATGGGGGCTTCTTTAAAACTTTTGGACACTCCTGCTTCAAAACCAAGGCTTTCGCAGACATAATATGCGGTTGAAAGAGGTAAAATACTGGCAGCAAATAATGACGCATTCAAAAATCCAAATGCGAATAATATGCTAGCGTATTGTCCTGCCAAGGGTACTAGGGCCTCTGAAACATCCGCTACATCTGTTACTTCTATTCCATTACCATATATGGTTGCAGCACATGCTATGACAATGAAAAATGCTACAATATTGACTACTATGGCTCCAATTATGGCATCGGCCTTGGAATATTTTAGATTTTGTAAACTAATGCCTTTTTCAACCACAGAGGACTGGAGATAAAACATCATCCATGGGGCTATGGTAGTACCTACCAGGCCTATCACCATAGTAATATAGTCTGGATCTGTACTTATGGTGGGTATTAAAACATTTTGGGCAGCTAAGGTCCAGTCAGGCTGTGATAAGAATCCCGCTATAATATATGAGAAATATAAACAAGATGCAAGTAAAAATACTTTCTCTACACTTTTATAATTTCCTTTAACTACCAGGAGCCAAACAAAAAGAGCAGATAGGGGCAACGCTACAAAAAGTGGCACGTTGAATATGGCTGCACTTACTGCGATTCCTGAAAATTCAGCAAGAACATTTCCAAAATTAGCCAGAAGCAAGGCCACCATCATTAAAAAAGTTAGTTTAATACCTACTTTTTCCCTTATAAGATCTGCCAGCCCTTTTCCAGATACAATTCCCATTCTAACTCCCATTTCCTGAATAACAGCTAAAGCTATTATCATGGGAATGAAAGTCCAGAGCAGGGTGTAACCAAATTGTGAACCTGCCAGTGAATAAGTGGTTATGCCTCCTGCATCGTTATCTACATTGGCCGTGATTATTCCAGGGCCCATTACTGAGAGGAAAATTATAATACTCAAAAGAGCAGGATTTTTGAAAATCCTGGTAAAAATACGAAAATCCATATTATCACCGTGTTATTAGCGGTTAAAAATTTTTATCTGCCGAACATTCGGGGAACTCTCTTTTTCCAGGCAGTGGGGAGCACAATATCTATGGCATCATCAACTGTAATTATGCCTTTAAGCTTGGTTTCATTCTCAACCACCGGAAGGGCTATTAAATTATATTTGGCAATTTGTTGAGCCACATCATGTTGATCTGATAGCACGTCTGCCTTAATAATGTGGGTATGCATGAAATCAGAAATATTGGATTGAGGGTCTGCAAGCAAAATGTCTCTGAGTGAGGTTACCCCTACTAAATCGCCATTTTTTGACAGTACATATATATAATAAATGGTTTCTACACCTTTAGCGATATCTCGAAGAGAATCCATTACTTGTTCAGCTGTTAGGTCCTGATTTACTGTAGCAAATTCGGTGGTCATTATTCCACCAGCAGTATTTTCGGGGTATTCTAATAGTTCCCTTAAATCTTTTGCTTCTTCGACTTCCATTAAATCCAGTAATTCCTCTGCTTTTTTTTCGGGTAGGTCTGCCAGGACATCTGCAGCATCATCTGGGGACATTTCATCCAAAATTTCTGCAGCGCGCTGACTTTCCATACCTTCTAAAAGAGAGACCTGCCGTTCAGGCGAAACTTCTTCCAAGGTATCTGCAGCTGATTCATCATCTAATGAGTTTAAAATAGTTAATGATTCATTAAGTCCTAATTGATCCACTATTTCAGCCATATCTGCGGGGTGGAGCTTTTTAATTTTCTGTTTAGGTACTTTTAATTTTAATTGAGCATAGTCACTTTTTAAAGTGTCAATATCCTTCCAGGAGATGAGGTCTTCGCTGGCACTTATACCAAGTTTGGTTAATCTTCCCAGGCTCAACCTTCTTAAAATACTGCTAAATCCAATATCCACTCCAATAATATGATAATGCCCATTTTTAGCAGATATCTTAATATCATTGACTCGTCTGACTTTTTTACCCTCAATATCTACTACTTGTCGGTCCAGTACTTCTTCTAAAAGATATATGTCCTGTTTTTTAACATCATATTCTTTTACTTCACTAAGGGATTTTTTTAGAATTAATTCTTTGCTTACTTCTTTTACATATCTCCATGGTATGGTTACCGTAGTTTTATCGGTTGTATCCATGCTCAAGGCCTTTAAAATTGGGTAAGAATTATCTGATGAAACCAGTAAGTCTTTCAACTTGCCTAATTTTTCTCCATCTGGAGAAACAATGGTTTTCTTAATAAATTCACTCACGTACAAGCTCTCACCTCCTTTAATTTATGTGGATTATTATTAAAGATTAATGATCCAATTTAACTTTATATTAAATAGGGGGAATCATTCCCTCTTTAACCCGTTCCATAACAATCATTTCTGTCAAGTCTTCTACACCATCAACAGATCGGATTTTACTATTAACAATCTTATTTAACTCTTCAATGCTCTTAGCCCAAACTTTAATAAGAATGTCGTATTCTCCAGAGATGCTGTATACTTCTGAGACTTCTTCCAGTTTTGAAAGCTCAATTTCCACATTTTCGTGTTTTTCAGACTCTGTCTGGATAATTATGATTGCAGTTACTATTAAACCCATTTTGCTGGGGTCTAATATTAGGGTGTACTGCTTTATCACGTTATTTTCCAGTTTTTTAAGCCGATTGGATATGGTCGCGTCTGGAACATTGATCTCCTTTGACATTTGAGATAAAGTCATTCGGGAATTCCGGACCAGGGAACGAATTATATCCGAGTCAATCTCATCCATTTCATTTTCACCACATTATTATAATTAAAATTAGTATATTACTCTGAAATATATAAATGTATGGGGAGATTTCCCAATTTACATCACCATATTGGGAAAATTACCAATAATGCTGGGGAGGATTTGTATATTTTTAAAACTGCTAAATATTCTTATTTGCTATTTTTAATGGATAAAATAAGCTAAAACTTTAGATGATAATTTAAATATTATATTTGATTTAAAAAAATTAAATTAATCACGTTTTTTGTTGAATACATAAACCAAATAAATAATTATTCCCACAAAAACTGCTGCAATGGTAATTGTTTCCAGTATTGAAATTTGTTGGGATAAATAATTATAAAAATTACCAAATTGCCAGCCGACAAACCCAAGCATGAATACCCTGGCCAGGGTCCCTAAAAAGGTTATTATTAAAAATTTTTTCAAATCGTAGCGTATAAAACCGCAAAATGCATTCACAACGACGCTGGGTGTGATTGGAATAAATCTCAAAGCAAAAAGAAGAAATTCATCAGTATGGGATTTATCGAATCGCTTATCCAATTTTTCAACATCTTTCCAGGAAAGACCTAAATATTTTCCCCAACTGTCAACGAATGGTTTTCCTGCAAAATAAGTGATTCCATATGAAAATAAAGATCCAAGAGTCACTCCTATTGCTGCAGGAAGAGCAACCATTAAAAATAGCCGTTCTAATGATGCTAAGGTTAGGGTATGGTTGTTCATGAGAAAGAAACTTGAACTTAAAACTACCACACTAGAAGGTATGGGGGCCACCACTTCTTCAAGTATGCTGGCTAGGAATACTCCTAATGCCCCATACTCTATGATTATATTTCCTGCAAATGTAATAAGTTCAGATATCATGCTATCGTAAATAATTAATCATTTTCTTCCACAGGGCAGGTGTGAACACTAACGCTTTTTATGGGCTTTACTTCTTTAATTATGCATTTTTCTACTTCATGGGCTATTTTATGGGATTCCCATAGTATCATGTCACCATATAACTCAATATGCATCTCTGCTGAGGCATAAGGACCCATATAATTTATTTTTATATCATGCACTCCCTGGACATTATCTGTAGAAATTACTACTTCTCTTATTTTTTCTATAATGTCTTGTGATGGTATTTTTCCCATGATATTGTTAACACTATCTTTTCCAACTGAAAATGCTGTTTTTAAAACCATTAATGCAATGAATATTGCTACTAATGGGTCTAAAATGGGAAAACCCAAATGAGCACCAATTACTCCTGCTAAAATCGCAAAACAGGAATAAATATCTACTTTCTGATGATGGCCATCTGCAATTAAAGCAGGACTATTGATTTTTTCGCCAGTTTTTAAAAGATATCTGGTCATGACGATGTTAATTCCAATTCCAATTATGGCCATTAATGCTGCAGTTAAATCCGGTGCATTAAGCGTCTCTTTAATTACTATCTTCAGGTAAACGTCGGATAATATTTCATAAGCTACCACTAAAAGGAAAATCACGATTATTAGGCCTACTATGGGTTCCGCTCTCCCGTGACCATAATGATGGTCATCATCTGCGGGTTTCATTCCGATTTTAAATCCAATAAATGCTATAAATGATGTTATGACATCGGATAATGTGTGCGCTCCCTCTGCAACCAGAGCTGTACTTCCAGAATAGATGCCTACTATTAAATTGAATAATGTGAGCATTATATTTCCAAATATAGCTACAAAAGAGGCACGAGTTCCCATTTTTTTCCTTTCAAGGTCACTTTCCATTATTATCACTTTCATATGAGTAATTGTTCATATATTACCTTAAACATTATATCTAAAGTTATTTAAATTTTGGGGATGTATAAAAAAAAGTTCGCAATAGAATTATAGTGAATGTTAATTTTCTTTTAAAAATAAATAAAAAAAATTTTAATTTTAATTTAAACTCTTAAATAATGAGTCCACTAAGTGAATATATAAATATTGCCGGCCATGTACTGCTGGACTGCAGCTATACTCAAAGGCACGATTTTTGCTGGATTTTTGCTGGATTGTAACATAGCATCCATTACCTCCTGCACTGCTGTACCTCTACTATTGCCCTGGCTTTGATCATCTCTCATCCATTCAATGGAGCTTACATTTTCCATTACTTCTCCATTCACGGTCAATGGTCCGGCAGCATTAATTAGAGCATCCAACCCATCCGGATTTATGATTATGGTTACGTCTATTTTTTGGTTGGTATGATATTCTACAGTTTCTCGTGCTAATTGGGCTGCAGCTGCAGTATCATTTTCCCAGAATGTATCATGTAAAAGGAGCTTTTTTTCTCCTATACTCTGCAAATACTGAGGAACCGTAGCATTAGGATGATACATTCCTCCAGGATAAATAGATGTTTTATTAATTATTTTCCCATTATCCGTGGTAATTATAAATGCCATGTCAACTGCACCAATTCCTGGTCTTTTTTCACTGGGGTCAATACCTAATAAGAGAATCTTATGTTCCCCTATGACAAATGAAAAGAAAATAAAGCCAGAAAATAGGATTATAAGTAGTAATATTATTCCAAATATTTTTTTAGCCATTTTATGACCTTCATTTTTTTAATATGCTTTTTTTATTATATAATTTAGTAATCATGTTAAAAGTAATTATTCCCAAATTACCTCCTGTTTTCTCCGGATTTTGTAATTAAGGAAGAGGTGCATGTCTGAATTATTTTAGTTAATTCGGGTATAATGTTGATCTAGTGTGAAAAAATGTATTTATTTAGTCAATCCATTAATATAATATCAAAAATATCATAAAAGGATATTATTTATTGGGTGATTGTGGGGATTAAACAAATAACACATCAATTTCCACTAAAAATTTTAATGCAGGCGGATTTAATTTATGACTTATAAAGACCTTAAAAAAGATCTTTTAATAGTGGGAATTTTAGTATCATTTCTAACACCATTTGTCAGATCCTCCATTAATCTGGCACTACCAGCCATAGCAAATGAATTTAACTCTTCCGCTGTATTTTTAACTGGAATAACAACAGTCTATCTACTTATCAATGCCATACTTTATATTCCATTTGGTAGAATTGGGGATATCTATGGGAGAAAGCGTATCTTCCAATATGGGCTATTTATTTTCACTATAAGTTCATTTATATCCGCATTTTCTATTTCAGAAGAAATGTTCATGGTTACTCGAATTTTTCAAGCAATAGGTAATGCAATGATATTCGCCAATTTAAATGCCATGATATCCTCCGCATTTCCCGCAAGTGAGAGAGGAAGAGCATTTGGATTAACCGCAATGGGTGTTTTTGTAGGATTAGTAGTTGGACCAATACTTGGAGGGGCTATAACTGGAATTATAGGCTGGCGAACCTTATTTTATTTAGATACTGTAATAGGGATAGCTGCAACTTTTGCTATCACTCGGTTTAAACACGACTGGATAGATGCCGAAGGAGAAAAACTAGACATATTGGGATCATTTCTCTTAGGCGTTTCAATTATATCCATAATTTATGGGTTTTCAAACTTTACTAGTAAATACAGTCTATTTCTGGTAATCGGAGGCATAATCTCGCTTTCGATATTCTATTTAGTGGAAAAAAGAGTTGATTTTCCTTTGATTAATTTAGATTTATTTAACAGTAGAAATTTTACTTTTGGAAACATCACAGCATTCATAAACTATGGGGCATTTGTATCGGTAGGTTTTATTATAAGCCTCTATTTACAATACTTAAAAGGTTACGACCCCCTTACTGCAGGCTTAATAGTTTCTATCCAATCTATTGCCATGATAATCATATCTCCCTTCGCAGGAAGATTATCGGATAGAATTAACCCTGAAAACGTATCAACTGCAGGAATGGTTTTAACAACCATTGGAGTAGCCATCATGACTCTAATTAATTTTGAAAACGCTCTATACGTGGGCGGATTATCCCTGATTATTTTTGGGGCAGGTATTGGTTTATTTTATTCTTCAAATACCAAAGTAGTTCTCAGTTCTGTAGATAAACAGTATTTTGGAATTGCAAGCGCTACATTAAGTAATGTGAGGTCCATGGGACAGATATTTGCCATGGGCATAGTGATGTTGATTATTTCCACACTTTTGGGGAATGCGCAAATTTCGCCTTTAAATTATCCAGAGCTAATTATAAGTCTTAGAACTTCACTGATTGCCATTGCAATTTTAAGTGCAATTGGAATTTTTACATCGGTATTTAAAGATTAAATATTCTGATTTATTATGCTCATTTTAAAAGAATTTATTATCAGAAAAAAATAATATATTCGTTAAACGTCAATATAACGAACACTGGGCAAGGATAAACTAAAATAATAATACTTAATTAACAGTTAGGTAATATTATTATAAAGTATTATTGTCTGGTGTATTAGTATGAACTTTGATGGAAAAGATCAACAAAGAATTGATTTTTGGGTTTTTAATAAAGACCTGGAAGAATCAACTTTAAAAACATATCTAAATTGTTTGAAAAAATATTGTAAAACAGTTGGAAAGTCTCCAAATGAATTAATTGAAGAAGCTGATGCTGAAAACGATCAAGGAATAAGATCCAGGGATAGAAAAATAAATCATTATTTGTTAAAATTTAAAAAACAACTAAAATCAGAGGGTAAGGCCAGGGCCACAATCCATCTATATATCCACGCTGTAAAATCATTTTATGATGCATTGGATGTCGAAACTCCTAAAATTAAAACTCCCCAAGGAGACATAACTCAAGAAAAGAATTATGGCAAGTTGATTAGTTTAAATGAAATAAAAACATTAGTAAATGTTGCAGCTCCAAGGGAAAAGGCGTTAATATACCTCATGGCCCTATCGGGGATGGCCCAAGCAGAAGCTAGAAACTTAACCATAAAAAAATTCATGGATGCTGTGGGTGAATCTCTAAACAGAGAAATAGAATCTATGAAAGATTTATTTGAGGTAGAACATTCATTAGATCAAGAAATTTTAACATTACATATTGTGCGTAAAAAAGTAAATCATAGATACATTACTTTTATCCCACCTGAAGCGACCATTCAAATCATTTACTACCTTAAAGAGAGAATGTATGGTAGAAATCAAAACATCAGAATAACGGATATTAATTCTCCCATATTCGTAAAAATCAATGGCGAACCCATTGATAGGGATATAATTGTAACTAATTTTAGAAGAATAGGTTTAGAAGCAGGATTCAAGAAAGAAGAGGGAGCATATAGTTTTTGGAGAGCCCATGGGCTGCGAAAGTATTTTATCTCAACAATAATGAACAAATTAGGAGACAAAGTATTAGCAGATTACTTAGTAGGCCATAAACTATCGGGTAATGATAGGGCTTATTGGTATCCTGATGAAGAAGACTTAAAAAAAAGATATCTTAAAGCATTACCTTATCTTTCTATAGATAACGCAAAAGTTCTAGAAATTAAAACTGAAGATTACGTCCGTATTGAGCGTGTTGAGCGTGATCAGAATAAACTCAAGAAAAAAATGTCAAGAACTCAAATGATTGTTGATGTAATTGAAAAGAATCCTAAAATCCTGGCAAAACTAGAAGAGGAATTTTATAAATCTTAATTTTTTCATTTCATATAAATTATTTTTCAGCTGCTCTCTATCTCAATCTAGAATATACTAACTCAACAATATGATCCTCATGAATCCTTTTATTAGAATAATCTTGGAGGTTTAAGATTGAGGACCTATGAAACAAAAATTAAAGCCTGTACAGAAGAGTTTATTTATTATGATAAGAAGTTAAGGCAGAGATCATATAAATTTGATAAATATATTATAGTTTTAGAAGAAAATGCTCCCTTTGTCAAAGGTGATGACATAAAAATCATCAATGCAGATGACTTCAATAAATTGGGCAATATTGTCCGGCAGCTGCAGGAAGATAAGAATGACCTGAAAAAGCAGGTCGAAGATCTTCAAACAATCATTCAATACCATAATAAAGCTGAAAATGATTCTAGTTTTATGGATAAGATTAAAAGTTTCTGGAGGGCTATGGCATGAAATTATGCTATTCACAAGTGGCCGAATATACTTTAAAATCAAAAGTAAAGGTCAAAAATGGTTATCAAAAATCAGAAATAACAAAAAACATGGTCCCATTAGATTGGAGCCATCCATTTGCCAAAGAGGAAAAAGTGGCCGTTATAGGTAGGGATGAATTAGAGTTACTCCGAACTAGTTTAAAACAACTAAAAGAAGATAAAGAAAGTTTAAGGAAACAATTGGGCATTGTCAGTGATCAGTTACACATAATTAAAAAAGAAAATAAGTCTTTTTGGAAATAGTTTGGGATATAATTGTTTATAGAGTCATTTAATCAATTATTTTTGGGAGATATATGAAAATCTGTTTTTAGATGTAATTTAACTTATTCATATTGTTTAAACCACTTCTAGATTTACAAATAATAAAATAATAAATTATTAAGGTTTATCATTCAATAATAAAGTTTAATGTAATATTAGATATATAATCACTATCAATTAAGCATATTTAATTTATTTTTAACGAATCAAATTAACTTAGGATGAACGATAAAATGGCGAAAAATGGGGCGAATTTGGGGTTTGAACAGAAGCTATGGCAATCAGCAGACAAACTAAGAAACAACATGGATGCAGCAGAATACAAACACGTTGTACTTGGATTAATCTTCTTAAAATACATATCTGATGCTTTTTTAGAATTGCATAAAAAGCTAGATGCTGATGAATACTCCGATCCCGAAGATAAAGATGAATATCTTGCATTAAATGTTTTTTATGTGCCATCTGAAGCTAGGTGGGACTACTTACAGGACCATGCGAAACAACCAAACATTGGTAAACTTATTGATGACGCCATGGATTCAATCGAAAAAGACAACCCCTACTTAAAAGGAGTTCTACCTAAAGACTATGCAAGAGAAGCACTGGACAAAAAAAGCTTAGGTGGAATAATAGATTTAATAGGAACTATTACACTTGGAGATAAAGAAAGCAAATCTAAGGATACACTGGGCAGAGTATATGAATATTTCTTAGGTCAATTTGCAAGTGCTGAAGGTAAAAAAGGTGGACAATTCTATACACCAAGATCCATTGTTAAGATATTGGTAGAAATGATCGAACCTTACTCTGGTAGAATATACGACCCTTGTTGTGGATCTGGAGGAATGTTTGTACAAAGTGAAAAATTCGTAGAAGCACATGAAGGTAAACTTGGTGACATAGCCATATATGGGCAAGAATCCAACCAAACAACATGGAGACTATGCAAAATCAACCTAGCCATACGTGGAATAGACTCCAACATACAATGGGGAGACAGCTTCACCGAAGATAAACACAGAGACCTAAAAGTAGATTATATTTTAGCCAATCCGCCATTTAATTCTAAAGATTGGAAAGGAGAATTATTAGAAGACGATGTGAGATGGAAATATGGTTTACCTCCTAAAAGGAATGCTAACTTTGCCTGGGTACAACATTTCATCCATCACCTATCCCCTACTGGAATAGCAGGTTTTGTTTTAGCCAATGGGTCCATGTCTGCAGGAGGACAAGAAGGAAAAATTAGAGAACAAATAATCAAAGCAGATCTTGTAGACTGTATGGTGGCATTACCATCACAATTATTCTACAATACCGGGATACCTGCATGCTTATGGTTCTTAAGCAGAGACAAAACCAATAATAAATTCCGCAATCGCCAAGAGGAGATCCTGTTTATAGATGCTCGTAAAATGGGTTACATGGAGGATCGTAAACACCGTGTACTTAATGATGAGGATGTGCAACAGATTGCACAAATATATCATAGCTGGAGAGGAGAAGATGGAGTTTATGAGGACATTAAAGGTTTTTGTAAATCAGTCCACTTAGAAGATATTAAAAAACATGATTTCATTCTCACACCGGGCCGTTACGTGGGATTTGCCGAGGAAGAAGAGGATCTTGAAGAGTTCGAGGAGAAGATGAAAAGATTGACCTTAAAATTGGCCATGCAGTTTGAAGAGTCTAATAAAGTAGAAGACAATATTAAGGCCAATTTGAGGGGGTTGGGTTATGAATTCTAATCTTGAAGAAATCAAACAAAAAGTTAAAAATGCAATTAATCAATTGCGAAAAAATGATGCTTATTTACTTGAAAATGATTCCAGTGAAGAAAGTATTTCCTCAACCTTACATTGTTATTTAAAAAAACAATTTGACAATTTTGATGTTGATTGTGAGTATAATCGGAGACAAAATGGTAATTCAAAACTTTTGAATGTTTCTAGAGATACTAATAATGATGAGTCTCATGTTATTCCAGACATAATCATACATTCCAGAAATTCATCTGATAGTAATTTTCTTATTATTGAAGTGAAAAAATCAAATAATTCAAATGAAGAAATATTTTATGATGAAGAAAAACTTAAAGAATTCACTTCAACTAATATTAAAAATAATCCATCTACATATTTTGGATATTCTTATGGTTTAGCTATAATATTCAAATCCGAAAGAGAAAGTAGGTTAGATGATCCTATATTTAAATGGTTTATCAATGGGAAAATGGTTGAGGTTGAGAATCAATGAATCCACAATTCAAAGAAACAGAGGCAGGATTAATTCCTGAAGAATGGCAATTGAGATCTATTGGGGAAGTAGCATTAATAAATAGGTCTAATTTAAAAAAAAACTCTGAATTAGAATTCATAGAATATATTGACATAGCTTCTGTTGATAAAGGCATAGTAACTGATAAACAAAATTTAAAACTTAAAGAAGCCCCCAGTAGGGCTAAACGAATCGTTAAAGATAATGATATTTTGATTTCAACAGTACGGCCAAATTTAAAACACTATGCTTTCATAAAGAATGCAAATACAAATACAATAGCATCAACGGGTTTTGCAGTTATTTCAGCTAAAAAAATTAATCCTAATTTTCTTTATTATTATTTAACTACAGATAGATACACAAATTATTTATCAGCTATTGCTGATTCCCATACATCTGCTTATCCCTCTTTTAATCCAGATATTATTGAAAAATCGTTTGTCCCTTTCCCTTCTAAAGAAGAACAGAATTCAATTGCTAAAATATTATCCGATTTAGATAAAAAAATCGAAATCAACCAAAAAATGAACCAAACCCTAGAAGAAATCGGCCAGGCCATTTTCAAGCACTGGTTTGTCCATTTTGAATTTCCCAATGAACAAGGAAAACCTTACAAGTCAAGTGGCTGTGAAATGGTTGATTCTGAGTTAGGCGCGATACCAAAAGGATGGGAAATCGGATGTATCAATGATATTATTGGAAATCCAATTTCGGGCGATTGGGGTAAAGAAATAAAAGAAGAAAATTTCTCTAAAGAAACATATTGTATTAGGGGAGCAGATATACCAAATTTATCTATTGGTAATCAATCTAAAGCTCCAGTTAGATTTATTAAACCGGAAAAATATCAAAAATGTCATTTAAAACCAATGGATATCATTTTAGAAATATCTGGAGGTAGTCCTACTCAATCGACTGGTCGATCTGTATTAATCAATGAGGATATATTAAATCTTTATGAAAACAAAATGATTTGTTCTAACTTCTGTAAGATTATAAGAACTAAAAGAGAGGAATATTCTGCGTATTTATATTTATTAATCAATTATTTGTATTTTAAGGATTTTTTCTTCCAGTTTGAAAACGGTACAACAGGAATAAAAAATTTAGATTTCAAATCATTATTCAAATATCATAATATTTTAATCCCTACAAATGATGTTTTAAATGATTTTAATCAACAAATATTCTATTTACAAAAAGTTATCCATAATAATGGTAGTCAATCAAAAATTTTATCCCAAATCAGAGATTCTTTATTGCCTAAACTTATATCTGGAAAGATAAGAGTGAAAATTCCAGAGGAGGCCATTTAATGAGTCGTATTAATGAGGATATGGTGGAGCAGGAGGCTTTGGATATTTTAATGGAGTTAGGCTATGAGATTTTGCATGGTCCTGATATTTCTCCTGATGGTCATAGTCCTATGAGGGAACTTTATAGTGATGTGATCTTGACTGAGAGATTGAGAGATGCTATTTATCGTTTGAATCCTGATGTTCCACATATTGCTAAGGAAGATGCTGTTAAAAAAGTTTTAAGAACTGAGAGTCCAGATTTACTTACTAATAACTTACATTTCCATAAGTTAGTTACTGATGGTGTAACCGTAGAGTATCGTAAAGATGATAAGATTGTGCATGATAAAGTATGGCTTTTTGATTTTAAAAACCCAGATAATAATGAATTTGTAGCAATTAACCAGTTCACAGTCATTGAAAATGATAATAACCGTAGACCTGATATTATTCTTTTTGTAAATGGATTGCCATTAGTTGTTATTGAGCTTAAAAGCCCTGTTAATAAGAAAGCTACACTAGAAAATGCATATAATCAACTTAAGACTTATCAATCAGAAATTCCTTCTTTATTTCATTTTAACGAAATTTTAATGATTAGTGAGGGTATTGAGGCACGTGCCGGTACTTTAACCAGTGATTTTCAACGATTCATGCCATGGAAAACCATAGCAGGAGAAAAAGACTCTTTAATCTCAATGGTAGAAATGGAAGTACTAATAAGAGGTATGTTCAATAAAAAAGTCTTAATTGATCTTATACGTCATTTTATTGTTTATGATGATAGTGAAGTGAGTATAAAGAAAAAAATTGCTGCTTATCATCAATATCATGCGGTTAATAAGGCCGTGGAAGCTACTATGGAAGCAGCCAGACCTGAAGGTGACAGAAGATGTGGTGTAATCTGGCACACACAAGGCTCAGGAAAAAGTTTGATTATGGCTTTTTATGCAGGTAAATTAGTTTTAGAGATGGATAATCCCACATTAGTTGTTTTAACTGATCGTAATGATTTGGATGATCAGTTATTTGGGACATTCACGTCATCACAAAATATTCTACGACAAGAACCAGTACAAGCAGAAAACCGTGCACACCTAAAAGAATTATTGCATGTAGCTAGTGGTGGAATCGTTTTTACTACCATTCAGAAATTCTTACCTGAAAAAGGTGCGGATTATCCTACACTATCTGAGAGACGAAATATTGTAGTAATAGCAGATGAAGCACATCGTTCACAATATGATTTTATTGATGGATTTGCACGTCACATGCGCGATGCATTGCCTAATGCATCATTTATTGGATTTACAGGAACACCACTTGAACGGGGCGATAAAAATACCGTAGCCGTATTTGGAAACTATATTGACATATACGACATTGAACAAGCAGTAGAAGATGGGGCTACAGTCCGTATTTACTATGAAAACCGTCTAGTGAAATTGGATCTTAAAGAAGAAGAAAAGGTACATATAGATCCTCAATTTGATTTCGTTACAGAAGGTCAAGAGACAGAGAGCCAGGAAAAGCTTAAAAGCAAATGGGCCCGAATGGAAGCCATAGTTGGCAGCCAAACACGTATTAAAAAAGTAGCCAAAGATTTAGTGGCTCATTTTGAAGCTAGAACTACAGAACAAGATGGTAAAGGTATGATAGTCTGTATGAGTCGACGAATATGTATCGAACTCTATAATGAAATCATTAAAATAAGACCTGAATGGCATAATGAAGATGACAAATTTGGATTTTTAAAAGTAGTCATGACTGGAAGTGCCACTGATCCATTAGACTGGCAACCACACATACGTAACAAACCACGAAGAAGACACTTAGGAGATGTATTTAGAGATCCAAATTCACCCATCAAACTAGTAATCGTTAGGGATATGTGGCTTACCGGTTTTGATGTTCCTAGCTTACACACCATGTATATTGATAAGCCCATGAAGGGACATGGATTAATGCAAACAATAGCTCGAGTTAACCGTGTTTATAAAGAAAAACAAGGTGGCCTCATTGTTGATTATCTGGGTATTGCTACCCAACTTAAAGAGGCCCTATCTCAGTATACTGAAGGTGGTGGGCGTGGTGAAATTAAATTTGATCAAGAAAAAGCTGTTGCATTGATGATGGAAAAATATGAAATAGTTACAGGATTATTTCATGGATTTGATTATCAAGGATTCCGAAAAGCCAATACAAAGGAAATACTAAAATTCATGCGTGATGGATCTGAATTTGTTATGGCTCAAGAAGATGGTAAAAAACGTTGCCTAAAATATGTTAATGAACTATCCAAAGCATTTGCCCTAGCAGTACCACACCCTGATGCTATGGCCATAAGAGATGATTTATCATTCTTCAAAGCAGTGCGCAATTATATTGTAAAAATCACTTCACCAACTGAAACACAAGTGGAAGATGTAGATGCAGCTATACAACAAATATTATCCTCTGCATTAGTTTCCGATGAAGTACTTGACTTATTCCAATTAGCTGGTCTTAAAAAACCAGATATATCAATCTTATCAGATGAGTTCCTAATGGAAGTCAAAGACATGGAACATAAGAATACGGCTGCCGAATTATTAAGGCGCCTTTTAAATGATGAAATAAAAACTATCTCTCGGAAAAACGTTATCGAGGCCAGATCATTTACAGATATGTTAGAAAAAACCATTAAGAAATACCATAACCGGAACATCGAAGCTGTAGCGGTTATTGAAGAACTCATTGAATTAGCAAAAACAATGCGCGAAGCACAAAAAAGAGGCGAAAACTTAGGATTAACAGAATACGAACTAGCATTTTACGATGCATTAGGAGTCAATGATAGCGCAGTTAAAGTCTTAGGAGATGCAATACTACGAGAAATAGCAATGGAACTAGTCAAAGCTATCAAAAGCAATATAACTATTGATTGGACTTTAAGAGAAAGTGTTCAAGCACAAATGAGAGTATCAATTAAAAAGATTCTTAGAAAATATGGATACCCTCCAAACAAAGAAAAACTAGCAGTTCAAACTGTACTTGAACAAGCGAACCGTGTATGTGAAGAATGGGCTGAAATTAATTCATAATTATATATTGGAGTAATATAATGGATGATCAAGAGAAATGGGATTTATTTAATGAAGCTATTAATCTTTTTAATCAGCAAGAATATGAAAAAAGTTTAGATATATTTGAAAAAGCTCTTAAAATAGATCCATCATTTGAAAATGCTATTGCTTACAAAGCATTTGTATTTATCGAGCTTAAATCAGAAAAAGAGTCATTAATTTACTTGATGAACAAATTAATAAACATAATGATTATAAATTACTTTATTATGTTAAAGCCTCAATATTACATGAATTAGAAGATTATATGGGATCTAACAATTACTATGATTTGGCTGTGAATAATGGTTTAGAAGAGGAATTCACATGGAATTCCAAAGCATTCAACTATTTGAACTTGGAAGATTATAGAAATGCAACATTATTTTTTAAAAAACATTTGAAAGAAAATCCTGTTGATGCTGATTCATGGTTTAGATTAGGTTACTGTCTCCCGTTTTTAAAATGAATTTGATGAAGCTATAAAATGTCAAAATAAAGCCATAGAACTTGATCCTAATTTTGAATTAGCTTATTTCTGTAAAGGCGCAGCATATAGGGGATTAGGCCAATATGAAAAAGCATTAGAATGCTTTGAAAAAGTATATTCTCTCAATCCTGATGATGAAAGTTCTATTTTAAATATTAAAAGATGTTTAAAATCTTTAGGGAGATATGAAGAATCTAGAGAATATGAAAAACTTCTTATAAATTCATCATCCTCTGTTATTCTTTTGGAAGCTCAACTTGAGGAAAAATTAATTAATGATCCATCAATTCTGCTTGATTTTGGTTATGATGTGGAAAAAATTAACCGGCAACATGTTATTAAAGACAGTGATGGTAAAACAAGATTTTTAGATTTAATTTTCCAAGATAAAAATGGTAAAACAATTGTTATTGAGTTGAAGAATGTTAAGGCAACTACTAATACTTATAAACAAATTAATAATTATTTGAAATCATTAAAAAATTATAATATTATTAGTAATGGGATTGTCATTGCAAGAGGGTATGAACCAGATTTTTATGAATTGATCAATGAAAGAGAAGATATTGATTTTATTGATTTAGAGGATTTAGGATTTGAATAAAGTTTAGAGGGTATGTCATGACAAATATGTGGATGGTTAGGGCTGGTGAAAGTGGATTTTTAATAGATCGTTTTGAAAATGAAAATATAGTAGTTATCGGGTGGGAAATAGGAGATTTGACTAATATAAATGATAAAGAAGAGCTTAAAAATCTTATAAAAGATAAATTTCCAGATAAAACTGAAAAGCAGATAATATCTATTTTAAGTGTCATTGGAAGATTTAGATTTGATTTTAATATGGGTGATAAAGTTGTCTCCTATAATCCACAAGAAAGAACCTATTTAGTTGGAGAAATAACTTCAGATTATATATTTGATCCTAATTTTTATCCTGAAAATCCTTTAGAATATTGTGATGTAAGAAAAGTTAAGTGGTTAGGTAAAGTCAAAAGGGATGATTTACTCACTTCTACAAAAAATACACTAGGGTCGGTCATAGCTTTATTTAAAATTTATGATGAACCGGCTAATGATTTATTAAGAGCATTAGATGGAAAAAAAGTTGAAGATGACGTTGAATTAGGATCTGAAGATGAATCTATTGAAATTTTAAAAGATGATATGCTATCTAAATCCCATGAATTTGTGAAAGATAAAATTGTAAAGCTTGATTGGGATGAAATGCAAGATTTAGTGGCGGGTCTTTTAAGAGCAATGGGCTATAAAACTCGAGTCTCTCCTAAAGGTGCGGATATGGGAAAAGATATACTTGCATCACCCGATGGTTTAGGTCTTGAAGATCCTCGTATTGTAGTAGAAGTGAAGCATCAGAAAGGTAAAATGGGTGCAGATAAAATTAGAAGTTTTACCGGTGGTTTAAGAAGTGGTTCAAGAGGATTATATGTTTCCACAGGTGGTTTCTCACAGGAAGCTAAATATGAAGCGGAAAGATCAGAAATACCTATCACTCTAATGGATTTAGATATGTTAGTAAGGTTCATTGTCCAATACTATGATCAGTTCGATAATGATGCCCGTAGTTTAATTCCTTTAACCAAAATATACTGGCCAATCTAATTACCTAGGGGTATACAAAATTTCATTTCTATCATTTTATAAATCATCTTTTACTTCACGTTCTATTAAATTTATCAATGATTTTCTTCTGCTTTGAAATCCTTTCTCTTTTGCATGTTGATCAAAATCATTTAATAATGATGTTGGAATGTTAAAACTTATTCTTGTGTATTTTATATCTTTGTTTTCCATGGTTTCACTTTTTATTTTATTATTTAACTTTTATGACTAATACTTTTTTTATTATTATACTTAACTATTTCATATGATCTGCATCATATTTTTTTAAAAAAGTATAGTAGGAAATCACTCATATGATATATATGATATGGCATATGTTTGCTAATCCCAACTATAATTCATACGATTATACGCATATGACCATATGATTGAGATTTAAAACTTCATAAAATTATTTAAATTAAAAAAATAAGCCTTAAAATTCTTTTTAATAAAATTAAATAGTTAAAAATGAGTAAGATTAGATTTATATGATATATGGCCTATGATGTATGATCCTGTTTAGGGGGTACCTTCGTGGAATCATATGATGATATGGGTATGTTATCCCAAATGGATTTATCTTTTAATATTTCTTCGAATTCATATTTGGTCATTCCACAGTTTTTGGCATGGAATTCGATGGTATCTAAGGAAGTATATTCATTTATTTCCATAGGATCACAATTATAAACACTTATTATTCTTTTTATTGCATTAATTGATTCAGATAATTGTTGATTTTTGTTAGATTCCTTGTTATTGTCACTATTTTCAATGGGTTCTCCTTTCATGGATTCCCATTCTTGTAGTTTTTCTTCTAGATAGCTTTCTTCGGCTATTATTTGGTATTTTATTTTTTGTTTTTGATTTTTGAGTTCTTCAATTCTTATTTTGCTATCTTTAATTTCATTTTGCAGCCGAGTGGTTTCACTAGTTATGACTCTGGCCATATAGTTAATACAATCTCCATAAGTGTATTTGCTGTTTTTAATAATTTCTTTGGATTTGACATTGCATGTTGCGGAGACCTGTATTTTTTTCATTTTTATTCCTCATCTTCTGATTCATCGGTTAAAGGTTTATCATAAACAGCCCAGTCAACAACTTCTTTCCAGGCCTTCAGGGCCTTGGTAAATTCTTTATTATCATTTTTTTTATCCATTTATTTAACCCACCTATGATTTATGTTAGAAAAATTAACTCATGATTATGCTATTTTTCTAAACATTAGTATTACAAAGTAATAATAACTTAGTAATATATTTTTCTAATTTATTAATACATGTAATTGCAATAAATTCTCAGCTAAATCACTTATTTTGACTTGATAATGAGTGATTGTGGCCACATCAGAGATAATTAGTTCTATGGATACTCTATTAAGAGTGCCCTGGTGCCAGGTTTAAAGATTTTAGGAGTAACTATTATTTTACCCCCACACTAAGGCACAGAGTATATAATTATTTGGTTTATTTCGTCATATATCGCATTTAACAAAGTGGTGACTGCGCCTTCGGCTTACCCTACGCTACGCTAGGGTTCGTTAAACGCACCATATATAACAAAATAATCCGTACCTTAGTGTGGGGGTAAGCGAGGACGACGTTTTTGCTCCTAAAGACGCCTTCGGCGTATTTTATTTTGATATCGCAAAAAGTCGACCTCACTGCAGGTGAAGTTTTTAAAAAATAATCATGCCATTATGTAGTATTTCCATCTCAAATAGCACAAAATAGGTTCATGGCCATTTTCTCAACAATTCAGGTGAAGTTGAAAATACATGGTCATACTCTTTTATTGTTCTGGATGGAATCATAATGTTTATAAATAATTTTTATTGTATTAATAAGAGTGGAAAACTATAATAACATAATAATTTTATATCAATTAGTATGAATATTGATGAAATTTTTAATAAAATCACAGAAGGGAAGAGTGTCATAATGTTTAAGAAAGATGTTAAGACATTAATTCCGGAAATAAGTGCGCGATGGACAACTATATATCTTGCAGAACCCGTACCGCCCAAGTTAAGGCTGGTTGAAATTTTATCCAAATTGGGGGCTGGAAAGAAAGAAACTATGAAACGATTCACCATAGAAGAACTTAAGGATAAAATAGAATCAGAAACAAAAAACAAGAAGGTTATCATTGCTTTTAATCATTTTGAAAAAATGACCAAGACTGGCAGCCAGGCCTTTGAATTTTTAATAGACCTTCCTAGTATAATATTGGTCTGCTCTTATCAAAACCACTTCCGAGATCATGCTTATACACTTTTCACACGAATGGAAAGCTTTAAAGATGAAAAAGACGAAGAAGTGGATATTAAATTAGCGGTTTTTGCAGTAATCACATTTTTGTGTATTTTTTCTTATCTAAAATTAGCATTCTCCTTTGCAGGAACCATGGCCTTTGGAGTATTAGCAGCTACCTGGTTTGGACTAATGATCTTTAGAACTTTTTTATTTTTCTGCAAGTGATTAAAATGAGATTTTACACTCATATAGTTGGTTCATTATTAATTGCACTATTATTAAGTGTCTGTTTGTCATTTAAACCAACTTCTTTATATTTGTTTATTGCAGCTGCAGCTGCACCGGCCCTGGACCTATTGGATTTCATGATTGGAAAAGGCCATAGAAGACATACACATAATATCTTTGTTTTAATTGGATCTGGCCTACTGGTCCTGGTGAACTTTCATTTGGGTATTGCAATTTTTGCAGCTGTTTTATCTCATTTGATTCTAGATCTTTTCAGTGTCCATGGTTGTCCTCTTTTTTATCCATTGAAAGAGAAAAAATTCGTTTCCATGCAGAGAAAAAATAGAATAAAAACCGGATCAAAAAGGGAAAAAGCAATATTTGCATTCCTCTTGGTAATAGTGGTCGGTGGCATTTTGGGCAATTATCAGGTATTCACCTCTTTAGATGAAAAGGCCAACAATATTGCGAGTAGTTCTAGTAATAACCTATCAAATAATAGTGGCAATAATCAAGCAAATGTGAAGACTATTACAAATGTTAATATCCAGGCCGATAAAATCGATGGTCAAAAGAATATCACTGTAAAAAGTAGTGGAAACAAAACAAATATTTTGATTAAAGAGGTAGAATAATTTTTTTTTTAATTGGGGTGAAAAATCAGCGATACAGTCATTGTTTTGCAGTAATATAAACTTGTATAGATTATATATTAACTTTCATGTTTTTATTAAATTCAGGATTTAATAAAGTAAAGATAATTTCTTTTAACTTAGTTTTTTGTTTTGAGAGTTTTTGTTTTGTTTTTGAACTTTTTTTCTTTGTTTTTTGTTATTTTGTGGTGTTTTTTTCTTTTTTTGTTGTTAGCGTTCGCTAGGTGGTGTTTTTGTTTTGTATGGTTTTTAGTTGTAGGAGGTTGTAGCTGAAGCAGGTGAAGATGTTTTTGGTGTGTGTTCTGAGTGTTGTGGTTACTTTTACGTGGCCGGAGTGGAATATGTTTTTGATGACGGCGTATGGTCGTTCTCCTGGTGCTCTTTTTCGTGTTATTCTTTTGTTTCGTAGTTTTTCTCGGATGTTTAATGGGTGGCCTCGTGTTGCGCGATTCATTGTGGCGTTATAGCCTTTGCATTTGCCTCCGAAGTATCCTCTATCTCTGTAATTTACTTCTCCAGGTTTGGTTAAGTCTATTTGGCTGTCGTGCAGTGATGCGGGTGAAGTTTCTATTTCTCTTATTAATTGGTGGTCAATATCCATTTTAGTGTGTAATTTGTAGCCGAAATAGGATTTTTTGTTTTTTGTGGTCCATTCGCCGTCTTTGCTTCTTCTTGTTTTTGCAGTGGGTTCGCGTGGTTCATCTGCTTTTTTATGCCCGGGGTCGGATGTTATGAATGTTGCGTCTTGTATAACACCTTCTTTAACCTTTAAGCCTTTGGAATCAATTTGTCTTTGTAGTTCTTCCCATATTTTTTCGTCTTTGCCTGTGTCGATTAATCGTTCTCTGAATGCCCAGACTGTGGAACGGTCTGGGATTCTTTCAGGGAATCCTAAAAACTTGTGGAATGAAATACGATCATTAGCTTGTCTTTCAAGCTCAGGATCTGACAAGCCGTACCATGATTGCAAAACTAACATCTTCATCATAACTATTTCATCAATATTAGGCCTACCACCCTTTTCTGTGTGATTATCATACATTTCACGTATTATTGGCCTGAACACATCCCAATCTATAAGCGGATCAATCTCAGCCAACTTATCACTCAACTCCTCCACACGAGCGTACTGCTTATTCATGAAATATTTTTCAAAAGACTTCATAATACTCTTATAACCATAATAACATGTAAACATACCGTAATAAACAATTAAACCCACAAAAATGCCCAAAAAATAAACCCAAAGATTAAAAAATAAATAAATCAAAAAGGTTTATAGAAATTCTCTAAAATTTATGATAAAGATTAATACCATACTGAGTGATTATTTAGTACTTCTAAAAAGAAATGATATTCGGTGGATATAAAGACTGAACTTAGCTGAAATAAAACCGTATGCTTTTGAAGATTGTAGATTATCAAAATCATAAGAACAAATATATGTCAATTATATCAACAAATCAATCGATTTTTTTAAATCCAAGTTAGATTTTTTTTCTTGAAATTCTGAGTTGATTATGAAAAATTTAATAGAAAAATTAAGTTTCTTTTGTATTTAGTATGTACATTTAAAGAAATAATATAAATATAACAATTTATACATATACAATTAATTACTAAAAAAAAGGGGGATAATTAAATATGGAATTAAATACTTATTTTAGAGATTTTTTGTCAGAAATCAGATTGACACAAAATCAAATAACTAATTTAAAAACAGGCCATGAAAATTTACGGGATAGATTAAATAAAGACGAAATTTCAGAAATTATTATTGGTACTTTTTTACAAGGAAGTTATAGGCGTTCAACAGCAGTTAGACCAAAAAGTGGTGATCAGTCTGATGTTGATATTATTGTTGTTACAAATTTAAATAAGGATGAAATTACCCCTAATAATGCTCTTAAAAAATTTAAACCATTCCTTGATAAGAATTATGCGGATAAATATGAATTCAAGGGACGTTCAATTGGAATAAGTATGAGTAATGTTGAGTTAGATGTAGTTGTAACGGCTATAACTGAAAAAAGTGATGAAAACATATTTCAAAAAATTGTAGCTTTATCCGATTTGAGTATTGAAGAGGCTGAAAAAGGAATCGATTCACAAGGCATAACTCCATTTTCTCAATCAGCCCAAAAATTTAAAAACTTCTTCACTGAACTAGAAGAGTCTTATTCGGATGAAGAAATGTTATATCTTCCAGATAGGGAAGCTAAAGCGTGGAAACCAACAAATCCGATAGAACAGATAAGATGGACAACTGAAAAAAATGAAAAAACAAATAAACATTATATAAATGTAGTTAAATCTTTAAAATGGTGGAAAAAATTGAATTACCCAGGGGAATCTCCAAAAAGTTATCCTTTAGAACATTTTATTGGTGATTGTTGTCCTGATGACATAAGTTCTGTGGCAGATGGCATTACTTTAACTTTAGAAAAAATTGTCTCCAGCCATCCGAATAAACCATTTCTTCAGGATAGAGGTGTTCCTACGCAGGATGTATTTGAAAAAATAACTTCAAAGCAATATGATGCATTTTATTCCCAAGTATCTGATGCTGCAGATATTGCGCGAGAGGCATTTGATTCAGAAGATAAACATGAAAGTATTGCAAAATGGAAAGAACTTTTTGGAAGTAAATTTCCAGATCCTCCTAAAAATAGAAATAATAATGATAATAATGGGGGCTTTTCAAAACGTACTGAAAAAACATCTGATGTTCCTGGGGGTAGATTTGCATAATGGAAAATAAAAAGTTTTGTGAAAATCTAAAAAAAGGCAGGAGAGCATTAGATGGTGAAAAAGGGATAACTATCCTTAACGATTGGAAATATGATTCCAACTTAAAAAAATGGTTTATTAAAATAAAGATTACATCGAATAGTGAAGGAGTAATTCCTGATGATTCAAATTGGTATGTTGTCGTAGATGAGGATTATCCAAATGGAGTTGTGAAAATTTTTCCTGACGCTTTAAGCGGCTTTAAGGATACACTCCAACATCAATCTAATAATGGGGAATTAGAATGCAATGAATTATGGAGAAAAGGATCATTATGTTTGGAATCACATGTACATGGATTAGGACGATATGATTTTAACCCAGAACCGTTAGACTCAGATGAACGTTTATTATGGAATGTTAAAAGAGCAATAGAATGGATTATACTAGCTAATGAGAATAAATTAATATCAAATGGAGATAATTTTGAGTTTCCCCAGTTTAATTTAATTTCCGATTCCACGCATTTAACATTTTCTGAAGATATAACTTCATATAAAGTGTGGCAGAAAATTGGAGATTCTTTTGGATTCCTTAAATTAAATGCATATAAAACAGATCCCTTTATTTATTTTATTAAAGAATTTCAGACTCCCACTTTTGAAACAATTAATGAAGTTAGATGGGGCAAATATTTATCTCAGGATTTTGATATTGAGAAGACTATTATTTGGATTATGCTTAAAGAAACCCCAGTTCTTAACACATGGCAGGCACCTAATACATTAGGTGAACTTATTGATGTTTGTGAGGACCAAGGCATTGATATAATAACCATTATTAACCATTTTTCTCATTTCATAAGAAATGAGGCTCCCCATTTTATTAGTTTAGGGTTTCCTATTCCTAAGATTATTGGTGGAACTAATTCAATAGTCCATTGGCAAGCTGTTAAATTACCTAGTCTTTCTAATGGCTCAATAAAAGGATTTAGGTCTCATGAGAATTCATACCAACTAATTGATAAAATTAAATTAAATCGGGACAAAAAAATAACATGGCTAAAATCTCAAAATTGGAATATGGAAGAGATTAATGCTCGCGGTAAATTTATTCATGAATTAAGCTCAATGAAAACTTTAATTATCGGGTGTGGAGCTATTGGTTCTTCAATTGCCGAATTATTGGTAAGGGCTGGAGTAAATAATATAACTGTAATGGACAATGATAAACTTGAAATAGGAAATCTTTCTAGACATATTTTAGGATTGAACCAAATTGGAAACTTTAAATCAAAAGAAACTGCTAATAATTTAAATGAAACCAACCCACATGCTAATGTCAAGTATAGTGAGAATTTTAAGTTTTCTAAAGACTGTATCGACAAAATAGAAAAATATAATTTAATTGTTGATTGTACAGGTGAAGATATGGTATTGAATGAACTTGAAAAGTATGAATTTTCTGAAGAAAAAATTTTTGTTTCAATTTCGATTGGTTTTGCAGCGGGAAGATTATATTTATTTTTGCAAAAGAGTATCCAATGCAAATCAAATTGCTTCTTTGAAGCAATTAATCCTTGGTTAAAAAAAGAATTTAAAGACTTTTCAGATCATGATTTACCTAGAGATGGCACGGGATGTTGGAGCCCTACGTTTCCTGCAAGATATGATGATATTTTATTAGCAGCTAGTACTTCGGTTAAAGTTATTGAAAATTTCATTATAAATAAAAAAACAGAGCTGGTTTCTATTTATGAGCAGTATTTCGATGACCATATTTTTGTTGGATATAAAAATGTAAGTGATTCTAATGAGCTCGATTAAATTTAAAAGTAACGACAATAAGTTTATACTTGAGATTCGTGAAGATACACTATCCAATTTCATCGATGAGTGTAAAACTAATCCCAATAATGAAACTGGTGGAATATTAGTTGGTTATTATTCAAATGACAATACTACTGCTTTTATTCAGAGTATAACTGGCCCACCAATTGATTCGGAAATAGGTAAAACAACATTTAAAAGAGGAATAGATGGATTGATTGAAATATTAGATGAAAAATGGAAATCTGGTTATTATTATATTGGTGAATGGCATTTCCACCCAAATTCATCCCCTCAACCAAGCACAATAGATGATGAGCAAATGGAAACATTTTCATATTGTAAAACATTAAAATGTCCTGAGCCTATTTTATTTATAATTGGAATGAACTCAGATCAGTGGGAATTTAGTGTTAATGTTTATAAAAAAGGCAATAGAATTCCTTTAGATAAACAATCATAATTTATAAATAAAAATTATTGGATATAATATAAAGATTGATTTAATGGAGAAATAAAATGCATCCTTTTTCAACAGATTCAAAAGAAAGATTTTGGATACCATTTGCTATTATAATAATCAGTATTTTTTTAGCATTAGCATCAAAATTTTTATGGGAACAATCAGGATTAAATGAAATATTAGGTAGCTATTACTTAATTATAAGTATTTTTGTTGATTTTTCAGTTTTATTATATTATGAACTTATTCATTTTTTGTTCAATCATTCTTTATGGAAATTTTCATGGATGCCATTTGTAAAAATTCCGGACATGAATGGAATCTGGAAAGGAACATTGTATTCTTCTTTTACTGAAGATGGATCTAAGGAGAAAACAAAAGTTGATGCAACTATGGAAATTACTCAAACTTGGCAAGATATTGTAATTCGGCTTAAAACAGATTCATCGATCTCTGAAACAGTAACTGCGGCTTTCTTTACAAAAAATCAAAATGCAATTAAATTAACTTATCAATTTGAAAGTAAACCTAAACCCCATTCAGGTTATGAATTACATGATCATAAAGGAACGGGATGGATTACGTTATCCCACGACAAAAAAACATTTGAGGGGGATTATTATAATGGTAGAGATAGAGGAAATTTTGGTAGTTTAAAATTTACTAAGACATCAAAATGGCCCAAAACATAAATAAATTTTTTTAAATTTTTAATAGAATAATACAATAAGTTCTAATTCACACCTATAAAATAAAACGAGAATTATAGTAAGATTAGGAGAAATATAGGACGGCAATAACAGTATGGCAGACTAACTTTTTTTTAGATTTTCATCTTACACCTCTATTATTGATTAAATCTATGGATTTAATCAAAGTAAAATATTATAATAATACTAATTAATAATAAAGTATTTATAATTTATTAACTAATACACATTATTAGGTGATTTTTTTGAGTACTTCTAAAACTAAAATAATGCCCAGTGGAATAAAACAAGAATATGAACTTTTAGCTGAAATAAAACAACATGATTTTGAAGCTTGCAGGTTGCCCAAATCATTAAAACAAACCCCAGATATTTTAGCAGGAGATGGGGAATCTATTTTTGTTATAAAGGCCATAGTATCAAATAATACTGAAATTGCTACCACAAAAGAAGAAATAGTTACACTTAGACGATTTGCCTGGAAATTCAAAGGGGAAGCATGGATTGCAATAAAAATCTTAAATCAAACCAAATGGATCTTTATAAAACCACAGCACTTTAATCTAAAAGAAATGGGTGATATTTTTTCAGTGGACTATGGGGACATTGTATTGAAAGGTATTAGTTTAAGAGAATTGATATCTCAAGAGTTACAGAAAAGATTGATATAATTATTTTAATTTGGTCTATTTTATAAAAATTTTTTTATTTTTATTTTTATTTTTATTTTTCAGAGGCTCTCTTGGAAAAAATAATATTAATGGTAGAAAGTTATTTATTTTTATAGAATATATTTAAAATAATGTGGAGGGACTCTCTTAAAGATTGTTTTACAAAGTTTTGTCAAATAAAAAATGGACATAATGGGGATAATGACTGGTTTGTAACTAGTTATCCATTTTTGTATCCAACAACTTTGATGCCTCTTTTAGAATATATTGTTAGTAATGATCTTCGAGTAAGATTTCATCCGAATGTTGCGGGATATGTAAAGACCATATTACCAAAGAATACTAGTAATAAATCTATAAGTAAAAGAACTTATATTCAAATTGCTATGTTAAGACCAGGATATGTTGGTGGCACATCAGTTTTAGATGAAGTTATTCATTTATTATCTAAGCAATATGGTGGTTTAGATTCACTATATTATTTATTATCCGAATTAACGTCAAATATATATGATCATTCAGAATTTACAAAAGCTTTCATAATGGCCCAAGAGTATCCTAAAAAAGAATTTACAGAAATTTGCATTTATGATAATGGAATTTCAATTCCGCAATGTTTTCAAAATCATGGTTTTGATTCTTCTTCAGATGCAAATTATATTCATCAAGCTATAAATGGTAAATCAACTAAAAAAGAGGATACTGGGAGAGGATATGGGATAAATTCAAGTACTCGTATGGTTATAGATGGTTTTGATGGGGAAATGTTCATCGCTTCTCGTAACGGAGCGATTCAAATAACTAAAGAGAAAATGTTGGGTTATAAGTGTGAAGGGATGTATGAATTAGAGGGGACACTTGTAAGCATGAGACTTCCCAAAAGATTAATTAATTATTCCGAACATATTTCTGGTAAGAGAAATTTTTCAAAATTTGAGGAGGAAAAAAGATGCAGATAAAAAAAGACAAGATTCATGTGAATATAGCGGAAGTAGTTTCACCCGTACTGGGCATTAGATTATCTGCTACACAATTCTTCGAAAAATTTGAATCAAATAAAAAAGAAGTAGAAATAGATTTTAGGGATGTTAAATTCATAAGCAGATCTTTTGCCCATGAATATTTGAAGCAAAAACAAAGTATTTCACCTGATATTAATGAACTCAATGTGCCTAAAAATGTAAAAGAAATGCTAGAAATTGTCCAAAGATCTAAATAAAAGTGAGACATTATTTAAAAATGTCATGGTTCTCCATATTCAGATCCGTTTTTATTTTTATATTCTATTTTTCTCACAGAAACTAATTTTAATCTATATACGATTTCATATTCAGTAATAGCTAATTTTTGAGAGTTCACATCCTATTTAGAATATTTCTCAAAATCCCTTTTAAGATTTTTAAGTTATTACACATTTTGAACACCTTGGATGAAGATAAATTCCTATTCTGGATAGATCTCCTAAATAAAAATAATTTTTAGGTAATGTTTTGATAAAAATGTATGCTCATTTTCATAAACAAACCATCCCAAAATAGAATTGATGAAATAATAGTTCTAGAAGAAGAATTATCATTCGCACTGTTGTATAAAAATGTTATAATTGGGGAAAGAATTTTTGAAAAATATTAAATCTGCTTAATAAATATGAAAAAAGATGTTAAAGAATGTTACAGTTTGTCCAAGATTTTGTTTAAATACTTGTATTAGTTAAGTTTAGAAATTAAAGTGATTTTTATGGTCAAAGAGAAGGATTTAGATAAAAAATTCAACACATTTAAGCCGAATATAAATAGTCATGACCAGATATTAATCACTTTTAAGGATTCTTTAAAATATTTAGAAAATAATTCTGCCCTATATATCAAATTATCAAACTATTTTAAAGCTTACTATTTTATTGATGATTTGATACCACAAACTTCTGATAATTTCATATCCGGCCACACTTTTCCATATTCCGAATCATATTTTGAGCTTGAAAATTCGTATCAATTATGTCTGGAAGGATTTTATACTTACTCTTTTGCTGCTCTAAGATCAGTACTAGAACTAGGTATTCTAGGAATTTATTTTGCTGTAAATGATAAAGAATATAACGAGGTTCGCCCATGGTTAACCTCTGAAAAAAGAACTCCTGCCTTCAAAAAAGCATTAAAACGGTTGAATGAGATTCCTCACTTCAAAGAATATGATGAAAAGTTTGATTATGTGAAAAATATTTATGAGATATATGATCATTTAAGCGGTTTTATACACACAAGGGGCTATAAATACAGTTCAAGATCAAAAAATCGGAGTAATATGAATAGTTTTAATGAAGAAGCCTTGATTGAGTATTTCAAATATATGTTTTTAGTTGTTTCCCATATAGTTGTATTGATGTTGATTAAATATCCCATAGGTATGAAAGAACTTCCTTTGTTTGATAAATTTGGATTTAACTCGCTAGCAGGAGGTTTTTTAGAACCTTATCAAATTGAGGCAGCTAAACTTGTTTTAACAAAAAAACAAATAAAATTTCTAGAAGAAATAATTGATAATGATCCTAATGTTAAATTGATAATCGAAGAAATAGAATCTATGCCCGATATATCTGAGGGGGAATTACAAAAACAAAGGGAATTTTTTGAAGAATGGACTAAAAATTAGATTTTAAACTTTATTTTTTATAACATTACTTTGGTGAAATTATGAATTATGAAATTAGAAATTTGATAGATAAAGGTGGATTTGGGGAGGTATACGATTGTGTGGATGCAGTGGGCAATGTTTATGCGATAAAAATACCTAAAATCGAGGAACAAGAAGAAGAAAAAAGATTTAATAGAGAAATAAGAATACATGCTGCACTTTGTCATGAAAATATTCTTCCAATAATCGAAGATGGGAGTTACAAAGGCCACCCCTATTACATCATGCCAATTGCTAATTGTAATTTAGATAATTTAATTAAAAATATTGATACATTAGATTTATTCTCTCAGATAGCTAGTGGAATGATTTATGCTCATGAAAATGGAGTTATACATCGTGATTTGACACCTAGGAACATTTTAGCATTTAAAAAAAATGGGGGATATATCCTAAAAATATGTGATTTTGGATTAGGTAAGTTTTCGATTAGAGATTCAACTGTTATCACAGGATCTGCAGATTCATTTGGAACTGTTGGTTATATGGCCCCAGAACAACGAGGGGGGGTCAGAGATGTAGACCATCGTGCAGATATTTATGCTTTGGGTAAAATTCTTTATAAGATTGTTTCTGGAACGGAAGATGTTATTACAATAAACAATGATAAAATACCTTCGGAATTTAGATATATTATAAATAAAGCTTGTGCTGATGATGTAGAATCTAGATTCAATAGTGTCAAAGATATGATGGAAGATTTTAATCTTGTTACTTCACCTTTCCATGTTTCTAACCCATCGCATATAGTAAGAGATGAAATTACTAATATTCTGGATGAAAATAATTTCAGCCTTGAAAGGACAGCAGATCTAGCAAAAATGATTCTTGAAAATACAAGTGATAACATTATTATTAATGAAATAGTCCCAAAGATACCTGAATCAATATTAAAAAGCCTTTTAAATAACCATTATGACACATTTTATTTTGTTATAAAAGATTATGATAATAGTATTGATATTATAGGACTACCATTTGGTTATTGTGATATTATAGCAGACTTTTATAAGAATTTATATGATAACACGGATTCTTATGAACTCAAAGAACTCATTATTAAGAGATTACCAAAATTAGGGTATGAAAATAATCGTTATCATGTTGGTTATGTATTTGGACAGATTGTAAATGAACTGACAGATGATTCACTTATATTAACTGTTAGAGATATTTTAAGTTCTGACGAGCAAATGGCTAATTTTTGTAAAGACTATTTTAGTAAGGGGATACCTAAAATTATTAGTTCTATTCTATAACTGTATTTTTTTAAGTTATGGTATGAACTTACTATTAAAAAGAGGATTGACTAAATATTTTTAATTTTTAGCATTGTTTTTTATTAAAATGGGAATTTTATTTTTATTGTTCAACGATTTTTTACAAAAATTTATTAATGAATTAATTAAAATTTATTATAAATGTTTATTAGGGCCCAGTGGATTCGTAACGTCAATATTGTTTACTGTAATGTCGTTATATTTAAATTTTAATTAAAAAAAATAATTTATATTGAACTAAAAGAAGTAAAACTTAATTTTATACACTCCTTTACTACTAAAAATCCAAGATTTACTATAAAAATGAGTGCATTTAACCTTTTTAACTTTACCGCTGTTGTAATATATTTTAAAGTAGTCAAGGTATCTACAATTATCCACATAATCATATATTCCTATTTCTTTTAAATAGCTGTATTTGTCCACTTGAAGATACCCATCAGATCCATAATCGTCAACTGTGTGATATGAACTACCAGAACCAAATCGAACGCTTTTTATCCGATTTACTTTTTTATTAATATATTTTTTAGTAGTTTTGATTTTACCATTAAAATAATATTTTTTAGTTACAATTTTGTACTTTTTATAACGGGCATTTCTTTTTTCGAAAAATTTAATGGTCTTTTTTATTTTTTTTGTTGATACGAGTGAATAAGAGGATATCGAAAGAGTTTTAGAAATTGATTTCGGAACATATATTCCATTTCCCGAGAAATTAATCAGTAATTTTTTATTTCCTGATGATGAGGGTAAAATTATTGTTGCAATACCATTAGAATTTGTTTTACCGTAATATATTTTATTTCCAAATTTGACTGAAATTGTTTTACTGGATAATGGTTGATATTCCCAGAATACATCATCAAATCCATATACTTTGGTTGTTACAATTATTTTTTTAGTTCCTAATTTAGTATCTGCTTTTAAAATTGAAGATACTTTTGGGATAGTATAACTACTAGAATAATTGCATGGCTTGTAAGTTGTATTTCCCTTGTATGAAATAGTATAATTATATTTGCCTGTCTTTAATGGGACATAAAAATCAAATCCGCCCCAATAATCTGTTTTTTCAGTGTAAATTTGATTATTTATGGATAAATTAACCTCGCTATCCTCTAAACCGTGAGAATAGCCTGAGGGGCGACCCATATCGTCTGTACCATAACCTTGCAATTCTCCATTAATTCGTAATTCCGATTTATCATCATAATAACTATGAGTTGTTTCTTTGACATCAATATAAGTATCCCCATAATTTGCAGCAGAAACGGTTGAAATAGTTGCAAAACATAATAAGAATAACAATATCAAAAATTTATTGCTACGCATAAATAAAATCCTCCTTTTTTTTAATTAAATTACAAATATCAATTTTTCATTTGTAGTAAGTGTTTATATGGGTGTCCAATAAAATGATTCAGTTATTAAAATTAATCAGTGAAAACATTAGTTACTTGATTTTGGAAAATAAAATAAAAAAATAGAAATTATTGAGAAATAGTTATTTTCCATGATCCGTCTGCTTGAACATCTAATAAATATTCTCCTGCAGGAATACTAAATGCTCTTGAATTGTCTACACTACCAATTTCATTTTCGACATATTCTTGTGTTGACCCATCATCTGCATTTACTAAATGGATAATGAAATTTGATTCACCATCATGTTTCATACTAATTCTCATTAACCCTCCAGGCCAGTTAAAAGATTCAGTTGCTTTTTCACCAGATCCTTTAAAACTAACTGGATTGAATGTTGAAGCTTGTGATTCATTATTAGAGTCAATATCGCTGTTAATATCACTGTTACTATTGCTTGTTTGGGAATTATCAGTTGTATCTGATGTGCATCCTGAAATACCAACTACTAAACAAAGTATAGTTAAAATACAAATTAATCCAATCTTTGAAATATTCAAATTATTACCCCCATTGGTTTTTTAATAATATAAAATAAACATTTGTTTATGGTAAATATAAATTTATACTTTTATAGATAGAATAGTTAACTTTAATTATTGAAAAGATTATACAATTAACTATTATAATTATTATCTCGTGAATAAATAGTTTCTAATCTTTTATTGTTATCTATAATTCGATTTAAATTATTATAAACCACTAAAAAAATTGAAAAAAAGAGTTCGATGAAAGATTTAATCATTTAAATGATTCCGAATTAGAATATTTGTTAAGCGAGTTGGATGTGGAATTATTTTGTTGAAGAAATATATCATTCTGATTTTTGGAAATTTTTTAGAGTGAGTATATTCAATATTCTGGAAGTTCATCATGTTGCCGAAAAACTTTTCTGAGATATGGGTCGGATCAACAAAATTTGATTCAGTTAGAACTATATTAAATATAATTGAAAGAATGATTAATTAAAATGATTCTATTTACTTACTTTATTAAATTATTAATGCTACTTTAATTTTAGGTGGTGATTGATGATTATTTTAATAGTAGAAAAACTGTTAAAAAAAATGTTCGATATTGAACTTCGCTAAACTCTTCTATAACGAAGTTATTTGGACCATCAAATCCAAAAGATTCCGTGGGTATAATCATTAGAATTATTTGTAAAAATAAAGCTAAAAAGATTAGTTTTAGTCATTAATGGTTGTAGGGCTGAAAAAAATTCGATGTAATTTTAAGTGTACATAATTTTCTGTATTTTTTGATAGGATCTATTGGATCAATATAAACAATATATGGGAATACGATTATTGGAAATGGAACTCGTGGAATCATAATTTATAATTCCTCAAATAACACAATAATTGGTAATAATATAACTTGTAATGGTTTTAATGGAATTCAAACTAATTTTAGTTCTACTACAATTTATGGTAATTTAATATCTGGATGTGAAAGTGGAATATATTCTGAAAATTCCAATAACACCATTTCAAGCAATAACTTGATAAATAATACTTACGGGGTCTGGACTTACAACTCAACAGACACCATCCATTTCAACAGGATAGTAGAGAATACTCATGGTCTTAGAAATGATAGGGGTATTGTAAATGCTACTAATAACTGGTGGGGAACTAATAATCCAACTATTCCTAATGATGTTTGGATTGTAAGTGGAAATGTTACATATAATCCATGGTTAGTTTTGAATTTAAATATTTCATCTGTTAATTCTGGCGGAAATACCAGTGTAACAGCAGATTTAACCCGTAATAGTGATGGTTTAAGCACGGTATCTCAAGGGTTTATTCCAGATGGAACACCCGTCAACTTCAATACAAACACCGGAACTATAATTGATACGGCTTATACTATAAGAGGTCAAGCTGTAACTATATTGAATTTAAATAGTACTCAGCCTCAAAATGCTACTGTTTCAGCATCAGTTGATACTCAATCTGTTCTAACAACGGGATTCGTATCCATAGGAACAGCATTATTAACTCTTAATAGTACTGCTTTAGATAATTCCACTGGTCAATTACTCAATACCACTTATACTATTCCATTAAATAGTTCAGTGACATGGCTTAGTGTTCTCTGGATCAATAAAGACATGTTCACTGATGAATTACAAATAATAGTTGATGGATCAGTAGTACAAAGTAAGTACTTCTATAATGCTGCTTATGAAACCTGGAAAAACAGTTACTCTTCCTCTGTGTTTAATGCAATTTTATACACTAATTTGAGATTACCATTCACTTCAAACACAACAGCATTCTGGAACAACCTAACAACAACATATAATTTAACCAGTACAGAATTAACATTTATTCAGAATCATCACAAGGATTTCATTGATAACATTACAGTGAATATTGTTTATTCTGGAGTATCTGGTTTTAATTTGAATGTGACCGATCCAGATAACAGTACTAATGTGTTTAGTTTAAATTTCCCTGGAAATGTTATTCAAAGAACAAGTCAGGTTATATACTTGGGTGGTTCTTCATGTGATGGTTTGAAGAGTTTTGCAATAGCCACAACATGCGTAAATAATAATGTATTACAATACTGGCAGAATCAATACTCTAATTATCAAACTGCTGATGCTATGAATGTTGCTTACAATACTTTCCTAACTGCTTTAATGCTTGAATACAGTCATGATCAAATTGCGGATAATATCACAACTCGATATAATGTTACTTGGAGTCGTACAAATCCTATCATAGTTTCTGTGGGTGAAGATGCACATGAAACATATATAACTTTAGAATGTGATCACAGTATGGGTATGACTGTTGTGGGTACACTAGAAAATGTAAAAGGATTTAATTATATTTGTTCTTCTGCAATTTCTAATCTGGAATATACAATAATGAATACTGCGTATAATTCGACTTATTCGTATGGGACTTTTAGTTCTGTAATGAATGATATGTATTATGCTAGTTTGAATAATTTCACTGAAACTTTTATTCAAAATAGTTATATCATTGTAAAGCATGAATTTAATGATAATGAGTTTATTATAGTTGATCTTGAAACAGGAATTGTGCGGGATATTAATACAGTTAATAATTTTTGCGGGGGGTTCAAAATTGACCCTACAAAGGTGTACAAGGGCCCTATTCCTCTTTCCTGGGTTTCAGATGGTTATCGTAATTGGGTAGTAACTAAAGGGCAGGTGGATAATTTAGGAACATTTTGGTTTTATTGGGATGGTTTAGGAAGTGTTTACATAGCTTCTTCCCCTATAGCTTACCAGAAAAAGAATATGATATGGGTCGATGATACATTAATTGTTAATGGAATTGAGTATCCTTTTGCCGATTCAAGTGGTGTTTATTCCAAAGAAGCGATTGATATAACGAGTATTCTCCAAAAAGACTCTACTAATTTATTTGGTCTTTATAGTGTTCAAATTAAAATAGTGGATGTTTATGGTCAAGTTATTGGGTGCAGCCCATTATGGGTAGTTAATGATGCTGAAAGAGATGAGCCTGATGAATGGGAATATGATCCGATTAAAATTCCAACACCTACTACACCCCCATTACCATGGAATGAGTCCAATCCACCATATGATCCATTCTCTTACAATGATTCAAATTTTCCAATTGATATAAACATTAATAAAGTCTTTAGAAGAATTACGAATACTACTGATAGCAATGGAGAACCGCCATTTTTGCCTGAAAAAGGTGAAATGGAATTTGTGTTCCCTTATGGATATGATGCTGCAACTAACAATTATTACGTTTGGAGGATTAGGTATAGGTATAATTTATAATCAAATCAAACAGTTTAAAGTTTAGAACTCAATTTACAAATATTCTGTTAAATTGTTAATAAGAATCATAAGTATTTATGAAAAAATTTATAGGAGGCTAATATTATGAGGTTTCATCCAAGTGTATCAATATTTTTAGGAATTATTTGTTGTTTTACATTGTATCTAATTGCTGTTTTAGGGTTTAGTGCAAATGCTTGGGTGGGAGGAACTTTTACTGTACCTCATAATCCTTCATGGTTTGGAACATTTCTATTAATTTTATCGTTTATACTGAGTGGAGTTATAGCTACTTTTTTTGCTAAAGAAAATAAAATAAAATATGGAATATTTGAAGGATTATGTTTAATATTAATATTCTCTATTTGGTCAGTATGTATTTGGTCCTTGCAACATAATGTTATTAACTTTTCTAATACTATTTTTTCAAACGTCATGCTTTTTTTACTTGTATGTGTTGGTAGTATGTTCGGGATGATGGCTGATAATGAATATAATGGATTTAGTCCACTTCTTGCTGTCATCGCAGGATCAGTTATTGGATATTCAAGTATTGTTTTGCTAGTATTATTAACCGGATATTCTCCAGATCCCGCTTCTTACTCCGTGGGAATGATGAGTTTTATAGTTGGGGGGCTCTCTTCTGCGATAGGAGGTTTTGTTACAACATTTTTTGCTAAAGAAAAAAAAATAAAATATGGAATTTATACTGGAATACTTATAATAATAATTGGCTTAGTACAATTATTAATAAATATGACGACTATCTACATCCATATATATGCATTTCTAGGATATGTCTTATCTGCGGCTATTGGTGGTTACATTGCAATAATGGCGGCTAAACATTTAAAAATAACCCCTAATCAAAAATTTTCATAAGCATTATAAAATAAAAATTTCGGGTGGTTAAAAATGATAATTCTAGCAACTGTGACAACTACTACAACAACAATAACAACAACTCAATTATTAACTGGTTTAATTCTTTTAGTAGGTTTATTGATAATTATATGGTTAATTAAAAGATATAAAAGTTAAAAGAAATAAAATAGATCCCTTCAGATATTTATTTGCTGAAAAAATTTTTTAAAGTAATTTTTAGAGAGATTATATTTAAAAATCTATCAGATTAGCTTGTATGGGCGTTATAATATCTGCGGGATTAATACTATCTTATACTTACTTATTCCTACCAGATATGTTTCAAGCTATGAATATGTGGGTTCATAGGCATTTTTCATAATTAGTTACTTTGATATCATCACGGATACCTCGTAAATTTGATTTAGAAAAGTTCATGAATAATGAGTTTATTGTGGTTGATCTTGAAAAGGGTATTGTGCGGTAATATAATTAATACAAATTAAAACATTGCTTTTTTAAGAGGTTGTTAAATGAGAATAGGTTCAAAAATGATCATTTTGGGTTGTATTTTTATATTTATGGGATTACCATCATTTTTATTATATGGTGATTTAATGCCAGATATATTTCTTATATTGGTAGGAATGCTATGGATTCTATTGGGGTTATTTAAAAACAAAGTTTTCCCTAATAAATATTATTTTGTGGCATTTTTTAGTGTAAATGCACTATGGGGATTAATGTTACTTTATATTTTCTTATTTAGAACAGATGAATATTTAATGGATATAAACTGGTTTTATTTCCTAATCGGACTTTTTATATTACTCAGTGGGTGGGTTGGAATGGTTTATATTCGTAGACGTAAAGAGGGTAATTTATAAAAAGATGATAATTATCTGGGGTTAAAGTTAAAGCCATGGATGTGTATGGTCAAGTTATTGGAGCAAGCTAATTGTGGATAGTTAATGATGGGCCTGATGAATGGGAACATGATCCGATTCGAAATCCAACACTATTCTGCCCCCATTACCCTGGAATGAGTCCAATCTACCATATGATCCATTTTATCCACATCCTGACGTTCCAATCGATATAAACGATATTAATAATTTCTTTAGAGATCATCAGAAAGAAACTGATACGATTATGTTAGTGGGTGGGGCGGTAGTATTTGTTATTGCTTTTATTGTATCGTTCGGGTCATCGACAGGATAAATTTCTCAATTTATAAATATATAGTGGTAACTTAGTATAGATATTAATTAAAATTGTTTGTTGAGTGGTAGTTAAATGAAAAAAGGTTCAATAACAATAATATTGGGGTGTATTTGTGTATTTACTCAATTATTGCCTGTTTTACATGGGGATTTGGTAGTTAGCACATTTATTTTAGTTGGAGGGATAATGTGGATTGTTGTTGGAGTATATCAGAACAAAGGTTATCATAATAAAAATTATTTTGTGGCTATGTTTAGTATAATTGCACTATATTGGTTAGTTTTACTTTATATTTTCTTATTCGGAACCGATGAATATTTAGAAAATATATATGCATTTTATATTTTAATGGGACTTTCAATACTTTTCAGCATTCATATTAGCAGATATTATATTCGTAGACGTAAAGATGGTAGTTTATAGATAATATAAATCCACATTGAATTTTTTTTTAAAAGATGTGAACAGGATTGATGATATGAGTATTAAGGAAACAATAACTGATTCTTTGGTTTATCCGTTTTCTAATGGGTTGCGATTTTTGTTTTTGGGGATACTTATATTGATTAGTTTTTCTCCATATGTTGTTTCATATGTGGTTAAGCTAGATTATTGGATAGTTATTTGTTTAAATGTTGTTGGATTATTAATGGTGGGGTCATTGGTGCTGGGGTATTTGTTTAAGGTTATTAGTGAATCTTTAGATGGGGTTAATGAGCTTCCAGTATTCAATAATTGGATTCAAATGTTTATTAATGGCCTTAAATTGTTTATAGTTAATATTACTTATTTGATTCCTGTTTTATTAATCGCTTCCTTCGTTTTTCCTTGCTTATCTGATCTAAGTTTAGGTGCATTGGCACGTTCAGACATATTTTTTTCTATTCTCTTATTAATCGCACTCTTTTATCTGGTATGGATTATTCTCGTGATATTGATGTCCGTTGCTAATATGGCATATAATGGTGGTGAACTTTTTTCAGCTTTTTATTTTGATGAAATGTTTAGTAATGTATCTGTGAATCGGTATAAATCGCCTTCATGGATTTTCTTTGTTGATCTAATTACAATTATTATGGGAATCCTCATGTTTGATGTACTGGTTGATAGAACCATCAATGTTGATGTGGGAAAGATTATAGTTTGGTATTTTGCCACAGGGGCTATTTCGTTAATCTTTATTGTCACTGGATATGTTATAGTGGATATGGCTTCAATTTTTATTTTATCTATGTTGGATTTTTATTCGATTTTAAATTACAATATTTTACGGGTACTAATGTTTTCATTAGCTTTAATTCCCTATCTTTCCATATTTATCTCAAGATCAACAGCCTTAATTTATAATTCTACAATCAAAAGTTCTTTAATCAACCAAAACTCTATAGAATACTATCATTTACAGAAAGATCTATAATTTGAGGAATGGTACTTAAAACTCAAATAAGATATTAAAATTATTCGGGATAGGAGACGTGAAGATGGGTTTAGAATTAAATGATGATTCTCAATATAAATTAAAACCAACACTTTTAAACGCTTTAATTATTGTAGCAGTTTACATAATCATTGTAGTTATAGTTCAAAAAATATTAGGGGTTCCATACCCTGAAATTGCTAAAAGCAGTTCAAACATGTTATATGGTGTATTGATACCTGTAACTACTGGTGCAGTAATTTTAACAATCATTGCTTTATGGTCTGGATGGTGGAAGGATGTATGGCGAGATAAATACCAGATTAAAGGCCATTCTTGGATGCATATTTTCTTAATCCTTTTTGTTTTTGCAATTATTGTAAACTTAATCACAGGACATATTGGTTCATTGGATACGAATCTTGTCCTAACTATATTTATTGCAATGGCTTTTGTTGGTTATGCAGAAGAACTACTTACTAGGGGTTTACTGGTTCAAGGTGCTCGTGGTTCAGGACTTACAGAAGTTAAGATATTTTTCATAGTCATACTCGTTTTTGGAGGCATGCACGCTATGAATTTTATCAGTGGTCAGGGCATTACAACAACAATAATCCAGGTGATTTTTGCAGGACTATTGGGTGGTGTTTTTTATACTATATTCCGTAAAACAGGATTTTTGGTTATCCCCATGATTATTCATGCTTTATGGGATTTTTCAGTGTTTACTCGTGGTGCCATCAACGTCAATCAAGTAACTACACTTACTTTGAATATTATATTGATGGCGATGGCAGGGTTTGCGATATTAATTTCGTTTTTGCTTCTGATTTTTGCTATTCGTAATTTCAATGTTAAATCTACAAAAGATGAACATATTTAAATTTTTTAGATAGTAGTTTCACTATCTTTAAAACCTTTTTTGATAACTCAAATCATTGAAAGTAATAATATATTTGGCCCCATGACTGCCATCATAAAGAATATTTCCATCTATTTGATCAACCAGGTTATTTACCAGCACCAAACCAAGGGTTTTTGTTTTTTTAAAATCAACTTGGTTGGGCAGTCCCTGCCCATCATCTGCAATAATTAGTTTCCTTTTTTCTTTATCCACTTTTAGTTCAATCAATATGGAGCCTTTTTTCTCTGGAAAAGCAAATTTAAGACTATTGGTCACTAACTCATTAATTATTAGGCCCAGAGGTATTGCAGTTTCCATATTCATTTCAATATCTTCAATATTTAAGACGGTTTTGATTTGACTTTTTTGAAGACTATATGTGAAAAAAAGATCTGAAATCAGCCTTTCAACATATTCTTTAAAACTAATATGACTCAAATCACTGGACATGTACAGTTTCTCATGTATCATGGCCATAGATTTAACTCTGTTTTGACTATCTTTGAGAATATCTTTTGATTCCTCTTCTTTAACATAATTGCTTTGGAGATTGAGTAAACTGGAGATGATTTGCATATTATTTTTAACCCTATGATGAATTTCTTTTAGTAATGATTTTTTTTCTTCTAAGGATCTTTTTAGTTCTCTTTCAGCCAGTTTACGTTCAGTAATGTCTTCAGCAATACCTAATAGATGATTTGGACGACCCATATCATCTAAAAGGGGTATTTTCTTGGTTTGCAATATTCTTTCACCTGAATACTTGGTATGGACTGTTTCTTCAGGTATGAAAACTAGTTTCTTTCTAGTTAAAACTTCTCTGTCTTTTTTAGTGTAAAAATCGGCTTCATCTTTAGTAAAGAAGTCATAATCTGTTTTACCCAGTAATTCTTCTCTTTTATATCCCCATATTTCTTCTGCAGCTTTATTCACTCGTTTAAATTTAAGTTCATCAGCAGTTTTCACGAAAATTATGTCGGGGATGTTTTCAATAATATTCTCTAAAAATTGTTTATTCTCTTTTAAGGATATTTCCCTTAACTTTAGGTTGGTAATATCTTCTAAAACTAAAGCTACAGCATTGATTTTCTCATTTTGTTTTAAGAGGCTGTAATGAATATTAACAAACTTCTTTTCACCTTTTTTATTGGTGTATTCCCATTCTTTAGGTATGGGTTTGTTTAACAAAATATTTGTGAATGCAGATAATGCTTCTTTCACACTTAATTTTATTATTGAGGCTAGTTGTATTATGTTTTTACCCACTATGTCTTCATCTGATCCTGTTAATTCTAAAGCTTTAGGGTTAGCTTCAATTATGGTTCCTTTTTTATCAAATAGAACTATACCTTCTTCTGCAGTTTTTATGACATGCTTATATTTTTCTTGACTTTCTTTTAAAGCGTCACTTGCTAATTTTAATTTTGTGATATCTTCGCTGAAAATAATAATGCCACCTATTTCTTGGGGGGCGGAATGCCAGGGGATGACTTCCCATTTAATCCATTGTATAGTTCCATCTGCGCGAACAAATTTGTCTTCTTCAGCAACTTCACTAAAACCTTTAAGGCCTTGTTTATGGATTTTTTTCCATTCATCTGTAATCTCTGGGAAGACATCATAATGTGATTTGCCAAGTATCTCTTTTCCCTCAAGATTATAATCTTTTATCCAGCGTTTACTGGCGGAAATATAGTTCATTTTCCTGTCAAACATGGCAATTGAAGCAGGTGCATTTGAAATGAAAAGATTTAACTGTTCTTCACGTTCTTTAAGTGCTTTTTCTGATTTTATTCTTTTTGTGATGTCTTCACTGAAGATTATGATTCCACCAATCTCTCCCGTAGAGGTGTGCCAAGGATGTACTTCCCATCTAATATATTGAATAGTTCCATCAGAACGTACAAATTCACTTTCATCAGAACTTTCAATAGAACCGGCAAGGGCTCTTTTATGAATTTTTTTTATCTCAGGAGTAATTTCTGGGAAGACATCATAATGTGATTTTCCTTTGAGTTTTTGCTCAGGGAGGTTATAATCTTTTATCCAGCGTTTACTGGCGGAAATATAGTTCATTTTCTTGTCAAACATGGCTATTGCTACAGGTGCACTTTCAATAAAATGTTGAAATTCGGCATCACGTTTTAACAAAGCTTTGTTGATATTTTTCAGTTTTACTTCTGCTTTTTCACGTTCTGTGACATCATCATATACAGCGACGATTTCACCAGATGGTAATTTATAAACGAAGTTTTCTCTCCAAACACTAATTCTATTATCATTATATTGGGAAATGGGATGTTGTTCAGATTGGCCTGTTTTGTATACTCTTTTAAATGTATCCAGGAGACCAAAGTCTTTTATATTGGGAAATATTTCTGTTACTCTCTTTCCAATAACATCTGTTTTCTTAACACCATCAATATGTTCAGCAGCATGGTTGAAATCTTTAAAAACAAAATCTTCTCCATCATCAACAGCCGAATAAACTGCTACTCCATTACTCATATGGTTAAAAAGAGTTTTATAACGTTCTTCACTCTCTTTTATACTTTTTTCTATATTTTTACGTTCAATAGCATAAAATATTGATTTTGATAAAATTTTTGAATCTAAATCTTCTTTTAAGAGATAATCTTGAGTACCATATTGTATAACTGCTGTTGCTAATTTTTTATCATATACCTCAGTTAGAACAATTATGGGGATATTCGCAGCAGTTTTAAAAATCTTTTCTAAAGTTTCAAAGCCATTAAAATCTGAAAAACTAAAATCTAAAAGAATTACATCAGGTATTATATTTAATAGAAGTTCAATACTATCTGCAATGGTATTGGATCTACTTATCACAAAATTACCATCATATTCGCTCAAATGTTCCTCGATGAGCAATGCTTCTTCGATGTTATCTGCAATGATTAAAACATGAATCTTGTTCTTCCCATTCAGCTTTGACATTTTATTTTTTTTCTGAATAAATCAGATAACCCCCGAGTGTTATTTGGAAAAAAATTTTTTAAAGTCAATTAGGCATCATGATTTTTGGTTTTAAAGTATATCCATTCAAAAAATAAAGTTCTCAGACTCCATATTATTCATACCCAGTTTGCATACGATTTTCAGGGCCATTTAATAAATATTTCTGCATAGCTTCATTTAATAATATGTTATTTGTTATATTTATCATTTTATTTAGATTCAAATATTATGGGTTTATGTTTAAAAATAGAGAATTTGAAAAAAAAGAAAAATTTTTTTATTAGTTGTATTGATTGTAACCAACTAGTCTGTCTAGTTTGAACACGTTCCAGTAATAGCTACGGGTGTTTAGTTTGGTTTAATGTATTTGGTTGTGTTATATGTTCCATCTATCCGGACTAGTTTTAATTTATTTTTAGAGACCTTTTTCATAAAACAGTTGCACCAAGGCTTTTCCATTTACCATCAACTTTAGAGTAAGACGTTCTGTAGACTTTCCAGGTGTTTTTTTCTAGCAATATGTTTTCCAGGTTATTTTATCAGAACTGCAATCACCAATATCTTTAAAATATTGGGGGCCCATGATCTATCAAATATCCTTTACTTGCAGCTGAATCAGGTTCAGCAAAACTTACTGCAGAAGCTGCAATAAAACAAACCGCCAGTAAAGTCCAAAATTTTCATCTTCATTTTATTTCCCCTATAATTAATGTGTAATAATGCATCTAATTGGATTTTTAAAAGTTGCTATGGAAAATATAATCTAATTATGCATATTATCTACTTTTAATGGATTCAATATCTTTTAAAACAATTAAACTAACTTTTTTTGAAAATTAGGATAAACTAGCGCTGTATTTTTATTGGCTCTGTTTTTAAAGAAGGAGGTAGCTACAGATATTTTCTTAAAATTAAATTAATTATAATTCTATTATTCCTTCAATTTTCAATCCACATATTTAATAAATAAGATGGCCTTATATTTTTTATATAAATGATTTAATCAAAATTCATGTTTAATTTAAGTTTACCAGAAAAAACAGTTTTAAATGGAATATCAATCATTGCAGGGTGACATCATGAAAGACCTTTCCAAAGAGATAGTAGGAAGAATAAAAGAAATCGCTCAACCAGTAAAAATAATGCATGTCTGCGGTTCACACGAACACACAATAATGCATAACGGAATAAGAACACTTTTACCAGAAGAAGTGGAAGTAGTCGCGGGACCCGGATGCCCGGTATGTTGTGTACCTTCCCGGGAAATTGATGAATGTCTTCAACTGGCAGAAAAAGGAGTAACTATAACTACGTTTGGGGATATGCTAAGAGTTCCAGGATCAGAAAGTTCCTTAGCTGAGGCTAAAGGAGATGGTGCTGATGTAAGGGTAGTTTATGGAGTCAACAATGCAGTAGAAATTGCAAAAAAATTGGATAATGAGGTTGTCTTCATGTCCGCCGGATTTGAAACTACAGCTCCAACCACAGCATCAGAGTTACTGGCCGGACCTCCTGAAAATTTTTCAATTCTTTCATGCCATAGACTTATTCCCCCTGCCTTACAATTTTTAATAGACTCTGGAGAAGTAAATCTCAACGCACTTATTGAACCGGGACATGTGGCCACTATTATTGGAACTAAACCATTTGCTCCATTTTCTGAAAAATATGGAATTCCCCAAGCAGTGGCAGGATTCAATCCATTGGATATTCTCATGGCAGTTTACATGATACTCCGTCAAATTAAAAATGGGAAAGCAGAAGTTCAAAACGAATATACTCGTGCTGTACGGGAGGAAGGCAATGTAAAAGCCCAACAGGCAATGGAAGAAGTATTTTACATTACCAGCCGTGAATGGAGAGGTTTTCCAAAGATTCCCGACTCTGTTTATGAGTTAAAAGATGAATTTTCCCCATTCAATGCCCGTGAAAAATTTGATATCGAGGTTAAAGATGTTAAAGAGGCGCCTACTGGTTGTATATGTGGTGCAATACTTAGGGGAGTGGCCCGACCAGAAGAATGCAAACTATTTAAAAAATCATGCTCTCCTATGAACCCTATTGGGGCTTGTATGGTTTCTAAGGAAGGAACATGTAATATTGCATTCCGTTACAGTACTCTTTAAATTAATTATAACTTTATTTTTTTTCTTTTAATTATATGATGGTGAAATTTAATGGCAAAGCAGATAAAAGCTGTAGCTGTAGATATTGACGGCACAATCACTGATCCACAGCGTAGATTATGTGCCAGTGCAATGGAATCCATACGAACTGTTGAAAAAATGGGTATTCCAGTAATCATTGTTACCGGGAATATCATGTGCTTTACCAGGGCAACTTCTATTCTTCTAGGAACAACTGGCGGAATGGTATCGGAAAATGGAGGAGTAATTTTCTCTGAAAGCAAGGTAAAAGTATTAGGGGATATTAAAAAAGCTCAAAATGCCTACAAACATTTGATAACCAAACATGATGTGGAAAAGGTACAATTTTCAGAACTCAGGGTTTCGGAAATAGCAATGTTTAGGACGTTGCCTGTGAAAACTATAAAAGAAACTCTTAAAGATTTTGATATTGAAATTTATGATACTAAATATGCGCTTCACCTTACTGACCCTATGGTAAATAAGGGATCTTCTTTAAAAGTCGTTGCAGATGAATTAGGTATTAAAACCAAAAATATAATGGCTGTAGGGGACAGTGAGAATGATATTGATTTTTTAAAAGTGACAGGTTGTAAGGTTGCAGTTGCAAATGCAGATAATAACTTAAAGAAAATAGCGGATTATGTAACCCTTAAAAGTTATGGGGACGGGGTAAAAGAGGCAATAGGGAGGTTTATATTATGATGGATGTAGCTTTACAGGCGCTTAAATATACAGAAAAATACACGGACCTGGCAGAAATATTTGTAGAAAAAGAACAGGTACTACAGTTGGATATTCAGAATGATAAATTAGATTTTGCAAAAGAAGAATCGACATCGGGAGTTGGAATTCGCGTTATCCTTGATGGTAAAATGGGGTTTTCATACACATCAAATCCTGAAGAGATAAAAAATACAGTTGAAAGAGCAATTTCTAATTCGAAAGCCAATGAAAAAGATGAAAATTTCACTTTATCACAACCAACAAAATATAAAGATATCAAAGGGACTTATGATGAGGGTATTAATTCTTTAGAAGTAGAGACTGCACTAGAATTTGCACAAACCATGATTAACACCGTAAAAGATGCAAAATGTCAACCAACATCTGGAGGATTTTCTGCTGTATTATCCAAGATGTTAATTTTAAATTCTAATGGAGTTAGTTGTCAGGATAAATCCACTGGATTTGCAGGATATCTGGCTGTAAATGCAGAAAAAGGTGATGAAAAATCTACGGCATATGATTCAGAGTCGTCCTGTTTTTTGAATATTGATCCCGAAAAACTGGCAAGTAAAGTTTGTAAACTGGCCACTGATTCTATTGGCGGAAAACCAGTAGAAACTAAGGACATGGATATAATTGTAGACCACCATGCAGGGGCTGGCCTTTTAGGGACTTTTATAAATGCATTAAATGCCGATAATGTTTTAAGAGGCAGATCAATCTTAGCAGATAAAGTAGGGGAAGAAGTAGTATCTTCTAATTTGAGTATTTATGATAATGGGACTTTAGAACATGGTTTAAATTCATCAAGATGTGATGGTGAAGGTACAGCTTCTGAAAAAACTTCATTAATAGAAAATGGTGTTTTGAAAGGATTCATATTTGATTTATATAATGCTTCAAAAGCCGGCGCTAAAAGCACTGGAAACGGTATCCGACCATCTTTTGCAGAAACCCCAACGATATCTGTTACTAATGTAATGGTTGATTATGGTACTAAAACTGATTTATCTGAACTGGACGATGTAATATTAGTTACTGATGTTTTAGGCGCCCACACAGCAAACCCCATATCCGGGGATTTCTCAGTAGAAGCAAACAATGCTTTTGTAGTTAAAAACGGTGAGATAAGCCACCCGGTAAAAAAAGCCATGCTTTCTGGAAATATATTCGAAGCACTCAAAAAATCGGAGGCAATGGATTCTGAAATTAAACAATACGGACCATTTGTAATGCCCCAAATTTTACTTCATGATTTAAGAGTGGTGGGTCAATAATCCATAATGGAAGTGAGGCCTTGGATTTTTCAGAAATCTCTAAAAAACAGGAAAAAGAAGAGCGCATAAGAAAAGCTCTATCTAACTATTTTAAAATTTTAAATAGTAAAAAACTCCCCAGATTCAAGTTAGCCTCGCTTATAGATGCATTTGATGGACATGAAGATTTAAACTCTATTAATTTAGGGGATATGTGGCTGGAACACTACCGTCTTCTTAAAGAATTCAACAAACAGTATTCTCAAAAGGATGAAACCATAGAAAAAGTTTCAGTGGTACCTAACTACAAAATAAATAACAAAAGAATAACTTCTCAAAAAAAACCAGGGTTTTCTTTTCTTGATTTAAAAATCAGAATTGCATCTGAATTATTCAAAGAATGCAGGCTCTGCGAAAAAAGATGCATGGTTAATCGCAATATGCAAACCGGTGAATGTGGAGTACTTGAGCCGAAAATATCATCCGAATTTCTCCATGTAGGTGAAGAAGCTCAGTTAGTACCTAGTCACACCATATTCTTTGCAGGCTGCACATTAAACTGTGTATTCTGTCAAAATTGGGACATCTCCCAGAACCCGAACGATGGGGTATTTTTAAGTCCCGAAAAACTGGCTGAGATAATTGACAACCGCCACCTGAGAGGATCTAAAAATGTTAACTTTGTAGGGGGAGAACCAACACCCCAAATCTATTTTATTCTTCAAACCATGAACCTATGCAATGAAAACATCCCTATTATCTGGAACAGCAATTTTCACATGTCCAAAGAATCCATGGAGCTGCTAAATGGATTTGTGGATCTGTATTTAAGTGATTTCAAATTCGGAAACGATGATTGCGCATCACGGCTATCTGGAGGCAATGATTACTGGCATATAACTACGCGTAATCATCTCTTGGCTAAAAAATCAGGTGATTTAATTATAAGACACCTTCTTTTGCCGGGACATTTTGAATGCTGCACCAAACCTATTTTAAAATGGATATATGAAAATTTAGGCTCGGATATTGTAGTTAATATTATGGGGCAATACAGACCAGTTTATCAGGCGGACAAGTATCCTGAAATTTCTAGATCCATCAACCGAGATGAAATTATAAAAGCAATTCAATACGGCGAAGAGATTGGTCTAGAAAATATAATATAAAAGTTCACCCTATATTATAATTAAAGCAGGTATTTTTGATTTATTCCTAATCAGAAAAACTTACTTTCAAGGTAACTAATATGATTTTAGTGATACTATGAACTGTAAAAAATGCGGAGCTGAACTTGAAAAAAATGACCAGTTCTGCTATAACTGTGGCTTTGATTTATCCATGGACCAGGCCATGGGTGAAAATATATTAAATACTCCACAACGGGGTGGAGAAAAACCAATAAAATCCCGATTTTCTTCTACTTCTCCTGAAAAATTCGATTCATCTTTGAAAAGGACAGCAAATAGGGAAAACCAGATTGACAATGCTCTTAAGAATGAATCTTCTAATTCATTAACGGATTCACAATCCCATGCAAATGGATCTAAAATGCACGATGCCCCAAAAAAATCCAATAAAACAGCTTCGTCAATATTCACCGTACTCTTAATTCTTTTTTTAGGTGGTGTTGCTGGTAACATGTGGATTTCAGGGCATGATGGTACTGCAGACACACTTCCTGTGGTAGTAAATCAAACTAATTATACTCCCGAAGATTATATGATTCAGAATAATCCAGAAAATACCACACAAGCCGTACAACAGAACACCACAACTCAAAACAATATTCAACCTACCCTGAATGTTAATAAAGACTCAAAATGCAGTTACTGTGGTGGAAACGGAAAAATAAAATGCCATTCCTGTGGTGGAATTGGTTTTTTAACCTGCAATGCCTGTGGCGGTGATGGATTACTGGAAAATGGTGAAAGCTGTCAATCCTGCGGGGGTCAGGGAAGAGTGGTTTGTATAAAATGCCAGGCCACAGGGTATATAACTTGTTCGCGGTGTGGTGGAACAGGGCATAAATAATTCGGTGAGTTCTTGACAAATAAGAGGGTTTTAATTACGGGAAGCCCTGGTGTGGGAAAAACAACTCTTTTATATCGAATTAGGGATTCATTAACTGAGAAAAATCTTTTAATTGGAGGGGTATTCTGCCCAGAGATCATTACCCATGGCCAAAGATCAGGTTTTGCTATAATTAATATCATGACCGGCCAAAAAGGATTACTTTCCTGTAAAGATTGTGAAGGCCCTAAGGTGGGGAGTTATGGGGTCAGCCTCGAAAATTTAAAGAATATTGGCGCTAAAGCATTGGAAATGGCACTTGGGAGAGCGGACTATATTTTGATTGATGAGATTGGGCCTATGGAACTAAAAAGCCCTGAGTTTTTCAGGGCTATTGAGAAAGTATTTGATAGTTCGAAAAACGTGATAGCAGTTATTCATAAAAAATCAAATAATCCTGTGGTTTTAAATATTAAAAATAGGGAAGATGTGGTTTTATTTGACATTAATCTGGAAAATAGTGGTCTTGTTTATGGGGAGATTGTGAGATTATTGGATTTATAATTTAGGAATATAAAATACATTATTGGTTTTTAAGGAATTCTTTTAAAAATCAAGTACATTATATAATATAATATTAAAATTTTACATAATAACTTAATTCAACTTTTCAATTTTATCAGGTGATTAAATGGAATGTCAAGATTATGGTCTAAGTCGGACTTTAGAACGGGAAAATTTAAATTTAAACCCATTACAAAGGGGTGGATTGTTATCAGCAAAGGCCAGAGAAGCACTATATGAATTCGGAGACGGTTATAGTGTATGTGATTACTGTGCCGGTAGGTTAGACGAAGTTGCCAAACCATCCATAAATGGGTTTTTAGAAGATCTGGCAAAATTCATCAATGTAGACGCTGTTCGAACGGTACATGGTGCGCGGGAAGGAAAATTTGCAGTCATGCATGCTATGTGTGAAAAAGGGGATACTGTGCTGGTAGATGGGAATGCTCACTACACCACGCACTTGGCTGTGGAGAGAAACCACCTCAACATGATTGAGGTGCCAAACAATGGAGCCCCTGAATTTGAAATAACACCAGAAAAGTACAGAGAAACCCTGGAAAATGCTATTGATCAAAATAAGAATGTTAAACTTGCTCTTTTAACTCATGTGGATGGAGATTATGGTAATTTAACTGATGCTAAACAGATTGGAAAAATCTGTAAAGATGCAGGGATTCCAGTTGCCTTAAACTGCGCTTACTCCATGGGCAGACTCCCTATTGATGCCAAGGCAATGAACATGGACTTTGTGGTGGGCAGTGGCCACAAGAGTATGGCTGCCTCTGGCCCCATAGGAGTATTGGGAATGAAAGAAGAATGGGCTGATTTATTACTGCAAAGGTCTTCAAGGCATGAAAAGAAGGAAATTGAGATGCTTGGATGTACCAGTAGGGGAGCACCTATTGCTACTTTGATGGCATCATTACCTCATGTAATTGAACGTGTCAGTAAATGGGATGTGGAAGTGGAAAAGACACGAAATTTTGTATCACAAATGGAAGAAATTGATGGTGTAGTGCAGGTTGGTATGAGGCCTACGGAACATGACCTGGTAAGATTTGAAACACCAAAATTCCATGAAATTGCGGATAAACATCCCCGCAGGGGATTCTTCTTATATGAAGAACTTAAAAAGAGAAAAATTGTTGGCATAAAAAGGGGTCAAACCCAGTGGTTCAAGTGCAGTACCTATGGATTGAGCCAGAAACAGGTAGACTATATTGCTAGATCCTTCCAGGAGATTGCAAAAACTGCTATCTAAATATTATCTTTTTTTTTTAAAATAAGAGGCCCCTATAAAACATTTTCAAAATATATTAAAAAATGAATAATCTGCTTTTAAAATAAAAATAAGAATTAATAAAATGTTTATCCCATGTGGATAACTGGGAATTGTATCTCTGTCATCAACTCACCGGCGGCCACTTCCTGGGGTGAGTTGTGGTATATTTCTTTAGGTGACCCAATAACATCGTAATGATTGGTCATCACGAAATTAACCATTTTTTGATAAGTTTTTTGAATTTCAGAGTAGGGCCCTATATAAATGGCATAAACTACTTTGTGTTCGGGTATAGTGGCAATGGATATGTTTTGGTTTCCTTTCACGTCCCCTTCCACGGGAAAACCAATATCATAAACCGTCTTATCTGCATTTTCTTTTTGAGGATAATTGTAATAAATTGCAAAAGGAGGGCCATTTAATTCGATGTCTTCTGCAGCAGCCCATATTTCAATTTTTTCAATTAGGGATCCCATTTCTTCAACAGGACCGATGTGTTTAATCACAGCTATTTGCTCTTCTTCGATTGTTTTTTCTTCGATTTTCAAGTGCATCACCAACTTAAAAAAATAAATTAAGCTGAGTTATCAATGTTTAGAGTACTCAGAACTTTGTTGTATGCTTCTTCAGTTTCAGCCTTTGCAGCCGGAGGGCAAATATACTCTACTAATAATTCATAATCGCCCTGATCAATTACTGCTATTTTATTGGATACTTGAGGACTGTTTCTGCTCAGTATTAGAATATTGTAACTATTTATTTTAAGGTTACTTACTGTGGAGTTAGATGCACTAAGCACATTTAATTGTAGGCTGGTAATATTAAAACTGGTGCCATTAACTAATCTACTTTGCACATTAATATATGCTGGATATTTGTTTCCATTGGCATCGGTGATCTCTTTAGTAAAAGTGACCGCAGAATACGCAGTATTATTAAAATTTCCAACGATCTGACTTTGACTCCACGTTCCAGGTATTTGGAAATAAACTTCTCCTTCATTAAATTCTGTGTTCATGGTGGCATAATAATAAATAATTCCACCAACCAGGGCCACTACTATTATAATTAATATTATAGGTAGATAATCCGACTTCATAAAAACACCCTTTATAAGTTAATTTTACTTATATTTTTCAAAGTATTTATTATTAGGGCATTGATTTGATGATTTTGAGTAAAAGGATTATTAAATTAGTAAAGAAGATTTAATTATCTTCTTCTTGTATTTTGAATAGTAATTACTATTAAAAGTAGAACCGGCCATATTTCAAGCCTACCCATCCAGAAATTTATCATAAAAACTATTTTCACAAGAACTGGAGAATCTGGTGTCAAAATGCCACTGGAAAGCCCTACATTACTTAAAGCGGATGCAACTTCAAAAATCACTTGAGATATATCGTTGTAGTATATGAGAATCAGTATAACACTTACAATATAAACTACAAAATAAGTAAAAACAAAGGCTCCGGTTAGTCTCAAAACATCATCCGTAATTTTTAATTCACTGACGTGATGTATTTTTTTGGGAACAATGGCTTTTCCGGGCAATATAAAAGATTTAACTTGCCAAATCATCCCTTTTAATAAAATACCAAATCTAAGCCACTTAATACCTCCTCCGGTGGAACAAGAACCTGCACCAATAATCATGAGTAATGTGATTAAGAATAATCCCAATCCAATCCATTTTGTTATGATATCTGGATAAAATGCAGTTTGCAATCCTGTTGTTGAAATTGCAGAAACTGCTTGGAAAAGACCGAATCTAAGATTAGTTAATAAATCGGTACCATAAACCTGATTTTTTAACAGCATAATTGTTATTAGGGAGGTAGATATTATTATAAGGGCAAATGCCACTTTAGTCTCTATATCTTTGAAATATTCCTTCCAGTTTCCTTTAATAACTGTATAATGTAATGCGAAGTTTGTAGCACCCATTATCATTATTATCATGGCAGCTATTTCAATCCAAATGCTATTATAATACAAAAGGCTGGAATTGTGCATTCCAAAACCTCCAGTTGATAAAGCAGTGAATGCATGGAATATTGAGTCAAAAATAGGCATTCCTGCAATAATAAACAAAAAAATAGCCAAGCCGGTTAAACCAACATAAATATAAACAATGGTTCTGGTGGTATGTTTAACACTAGGTAACAGTCTTTCATCACGCCCTTCAGCCAGATAAAGACGCATAACATCAGCTCCGGTGGATCTTAAAAGTGCTAAAACAAGAAATATGATTCCTAATCCTCCAAGCCATTGTGTAAATGCTCTCCAAAAGTTTATGGTGTGGGAAAGACCATCTAAATTGGTGAACATACTAAAACCAGTAGTTGTAAAACCTGATAATGCTTCAAAATATGCATTTAAATAACTAAGTTCACCAGAAAAATAGAATGGTAAAGCACTCACAGCACTAGCGATAAGCCAAATTACTGTGGAAAAGACCATGGCCACTTTAAGTGACATGTTTGGTCCTTTTTTAAAGAATTTTTTTGCAGTAAAACCAAAAATCAAAGTTATAATGCTTGTAGATAAAAATGGAATGATATAATTGTGTTCATTGTAAATTAAGGATATTATGATTGGTATTAAGATGGCTATACCTAGTAAAAGACAAACATCTCCAGTATAATGAAATATGGTGGATATTTCTTTTTTACTCAGTCGATTTACCTGTTGCATATGTCATCTCCTGAAATTGCTACAAAAATGGAATGTGATAAATCATGAAATAATTTTTTTAATATACTTTTATTGATCAGTTTGCACTTATTTTGATTTTCTTTAGAGAACTGATTATATTTTCTTTAATTTATTTTAAACTGTTCATTTTATTTTATTTTGCTTATAATTATCTAAAAACTCATTTTATTTCATTTATCTAATTCACATCTTATGCTTGTAATTAATATATAAATATTTGTTTTATTGGATTGATTTTTCTATTTTCCCGAAACATTTAAATACTGAAATAATATATTATTTTTAACTTTCATAAAATACTGAAAATTATAAAAGTTAAGAAACTTATGGGGTGAAAAAAGTGAATCAAGTAATAAAAACCATAAAAACTAGAAGAAGTGAGCGTAAATACTCTGATGAACAAATAAAGGATGAAGAATTAAATGAAATAATGGAAGCAGCAATATATGCACCTAGTGGTCATAATGAACAATCTTGGCATTTTACCATTATTCAAAATAAAGACTTAATTAATGAAATCAGTAACGGTGCTAAAGAAGTAATGAAGAAATGTGATGTGGAATGGATAGCAAAAATGGGGGCTGTAAAAGAACTAAACATATTCCACAGAGCACCTACTGTAATCATTGTTTCCGGCAGAAAAAATGCAGTAACTCCTGAAATTGACTGTTCAGCAGCTGTTCAAAATATGCTTCTGGCAGCAGAGAGTCTGGAAATTGGATCCTGTTGGATCGGCTTTGCAAAATTTTACTTCCAAAGTGCTGAAAACATGGAAAAATTCAAAATACCTGATGGATATGAGGTTTATTTCGGTGTATCGTTAGGATATAAAGTTAGAAATATTAAAAATGCATTGGAACGCAAAAGAGATGTCTTCACCTATTTCAAGTGATAATATGTCAGAAAAAGAAGCATTAAAAGAAGAATTTAAAGAATTAGTCTACCGCAGCTTCAGGGCATTAGGACTGGAAGACTTCCCTTCAAAATTAATGTCAACTCTACTGAGCGAACCAAAAGAGATATCATTAGGTGAGTTATCTGAAATGACGGGTTACAGTTTATCTGCACTGAGCACATCCTTAAAGGCAATGGAAGACAGGGATCTTGTGAAACGCTTTAAAAAACCAAAGTCTCGAAAGGTTTACGTGGTCATGGATAAGGATGTTGTGACATTATATATGCAGCTCCAGAAAAAAAGGTACGACCAAAGTTTAATGCCTACATTAAGAAAAACACCTAAATTAATTGAAAAATTTCAATCTATTAATGAATCTAATGGAGAACTAGAACTTTTAGAAGACTTTTATCAACAAATGATCTTTTTAGAAGAAGAAAGTCGAAAATTTATAGAATCCCTGGAAAAATGGCGAGAAATATAGGGATGTTTTAAGATGGAATCAAAAAATGAAAAGAAAGAATGGTTAGAATCTGATTGTTCACCTTTCAGTTCTCTCTACTGCAATTTAAAGATAAGATTAACTGGCAATTTAAATGAAAAGAATCTCAGCGACCTTTATAATTGTAATTTATGTAATCAATGTGGTCTGGCCGGTGTTAATCAGAGCGCACGGGAAAAAGCAGTTAATAAAAACTTGATTATGCGCCATGTGGCTGAAATCAGGGAGAATATTCGCGAATATGGGAATTCATATGGTGAAACTCCAAATTATTTAAACCCCACTTCAAAGGAGAAGATAACAAAAACTATTCTATTTAGAGGATGTACTCCGCTTTATAAAACTCCTGAAATATTAGAATCTGTTGAAAATTTACTAAAGTCTCAAAATATTGAATATGAATTTATGAATGATGAAAACTGCTGTGGAAATATATTGTTTAATTTAGGGGATAATGAATCTGCACAAGAACTAGTAAGGGAAAATATTGCAAAACTCAAAAAATCAGGCGTAAAAAGAATAATTACCGTCTGTCCTGGCTGTTATAATGCATTTAATAAATATTATGTGGGGGAAAATGGATTTAATGTGGAAGTAATATTGGCCATTGATCTTTTAAGTAACTTAACCATAAGCAATAAAAATTACGTGGTACAGGAATCATGCCATGGTCGGGAAAAAACGAGTGAAGTAATTAAAGTATTTACAAATTCCAAAGAAATAACTAAAAACCTGTGTTGTGGTGCAGGGGCTGGTGTTTTAGCCTATAATGAAAAAATGGCTGCTTCAAAGGCAAATGATTTGATAAAAAATAATTCACAGAAAATCGTAACTTACTGTCCATTCTGTTATATTAATTTATCAGCCTATTCCACAAATATTTTTGATATATACGTGCTGCTGGATTCTCAGTATAATAATATTAAAATAATTGATTAGGTGATATTTATGGAAGTATTTCCTGGAATATATCAATTTAAAAGAGGAGCCAATTTTTACTTGGTGGATGGAGATAAAATGACTCTAATTGACACTGGAATGCCAGGTAGCAGCGCTGAACTATTTGATTTTGTGGAAAAAACATTAAAAAGAGATTTAAATGATATTAAAACTATAATTTTAACCCACCATGACTTTGACCATGTAGGGGATCTGGCTAAAATAAAAAAAAGAACCGGTGCAAAAATAGCAATACACAAAGACGATGTGGATTACGTAACTGGAAAAAAAGAAGATAAATCCTTACCATGGTTTGCCAAAATATTCATAAAATTGGCTAAATACATATATCGCCCAGAAAATGTTGAGGTGGATATTTTACTGGATGAGGATGATCAAATTGGACCATACCATGTTATTCACATGCCGGGTCATACTCCCGGCAGCATAGGCCTATATGATAAAAAAAATAAGGTTTTATTTGTTGGAGATAACTTAGGATATATGAAAAATAAAATTGAGGGCCCACCGTCGCTATTTACTCCAGATATGATGCAAGCAGAAAAATCATTAAAGAAACTCAGGGGACTGGATGTTAAAGCAATTTTCACAGGCCATAGTAAAGGAGTCACTTCCAAAGCTTCTTTAAAATTAAATGATTATCTGGATAACCTTGCATGAGAAAAAAATATAATTTTTCACTTTATAAAAGTGAATTTTGATTTCACTTTTTAGACACAGGGAATTGGACCTCAGTAAGTAATTCACTTTCTGGAACAAATTCAGGGCTGTTCATATAAATCTCAGTCACCGGACCAAAAATCTGGTATCCTTCTTTTTCAGCGTATTCAAATAAATCCACATATACTGAAGATGCTTCACCATAAGGCCCTTTGAAGATGGTTGAAACAACAGTCTGCTCTGGAACAGTTTTTATTTGAATATTATCTTCTGCTTTTAATTTTCCATTGAATGAAGCACCCATTTCCCATTCCAGTTCTTCTTCACTCACCTCCAGTGGTGAATTGAAATAGGTTCCATAAACGGGCATTTGTATTTCCACATTTTTCTCCATTAACCACCCTACAACACTGCCTAAAATTTCAGGGATTTTTTCATAACTTCCTTTATAGAAAATATAGGCGGTCTGATATTCTGGAATCTTTTTTATTTCAATTTTCATGTTTTTCACTCCAAAACGAATTTAATTATATTAATTAGTTCGGCTGGAAATAATCAATTAATTTTTGCAAGAGCAATTGGAAACTATTCTTTGGGATGGGAGTGTTTTACCAGAAATATATCCTGCCCTGGACCATAGTCGCCCTGGCAATATTCTTCTAAAAAATCTTTTTTATAATAATGTTGTGCTTCTAAATTTGATTCATTAAATCCTGCTTTTTTATAGGCATTTATGGCTACAATGTTCTTTTTGGACGGGCGCATTATAAATGTATGATATCCATTTTTGGATAATTTATCAGATAATAAATTAATAGCAGAGATTCCATATTCTTTTCCAGTGTATTTTAAGCTTTTAAGCCATATATCCAACTCAGCAAACCCTGGCTTTAGATGAAAAGTAGTATATGAAATGAATCCAATTTCTTCTTCAAAATAATTAGTATTGTGAATAATCAAAAAACCTCTTCCTTTATCGGGATGGGTATCATTAAAAAAATAGTCGGCATAATCTTTTTTAAATTCTGAATAAGTGGGGATGTCTTTTTCACTGTATCCTTGAAGCCGATTTAGAAATGGGGAAAAATCAGAATAATATAACCATTCATACGTCTCTTTTCTTTTTTTTAGAGAAGCTTTTTTTAAAGAAATCATTTTTTAAGACCTTTAAATAAAATAATGGTGTTGGATTATTAAATACTTCGCTTTAATGAAACTGCATGGGCCATTACCAGTGCTGATAGAATTATGTATGCTAGTAGAGCTGATTCGTTGAATGAACGGTTGAATATGAACAATCCCACAATACTTTGAGCTAAAAATGCAGATAAAGCCCCTATGAGTAGTGCTTCTCTACCTAAATATGTTCGACTACCTTCTTTTCTTTTAGCACGGTATTTTCGAAGTATTGTGAATCCTGTGAATGTCACAAGCATTATCCAGGCCATTAAAAACAGCAAACCAAAGTAACCGGCATCAAATGCCACCACATATATCCCGGGGAGCATATAATCCAGATAATCCTTTTTAACTACCAGTAAACCAAAAAATTGGTGATATGGTAAACCAAATGCATGTATGATGCTCATAGGGAGTGTAAGATAACCATCCGCACCACCTAAACAGTTTGCCTTCCAGTAACAGGATCCCTGCACATGACCCCAAAATGTAGTATTGTTTAAAACTAGTTTAAGGCTGGGGAGGGCATTGTTCTCTAATCTAGCAACCCTTAAAAGAGGACTTAAGACAGCTTTATCTAGAATACGGGATAAAATTTCCAGTGCTGCAAAGGCACCTAATCCTGCTCCAATAAATCCTATAATTGATTTTGGGGTAATTTTAGTACTTCTTTTAAAACTTTTGGACATGATGATATAACCTAAAGCCCATCCTAAAAACCATAATATTAAGAATGAACGATGCATTATACCACCGGCCACGGCAATAACAAAGAAGAGGATAATACTCAATGTTTTTATTGAAGTTGATCTGATACCTACTTCGCTGAGTAAATTAGCTGATGCGGCCACAGTTACCCATCCAAAAACGGCAAGAGCACCGAAAGGGTGGGTGAATTCGTGGTGCGATATAAAAGGCAGCAATAGGAACATGGCATCCACTCCAAAAACAATGGCAATGAGCACAGTTAAAACCATTCCTAAAAACATAACCATACTCAAAGGCAGGGCTATTACATTGAAAAGTAGCAATATGCCTATATGGATGATGATGGCCACTTCTATAATTAGTTGCAGATTATTTTGAGCTATGAACATAATATCTAAATAGTTTTTGACTACAATTATAATATAAATTTATGTGCTAAAATCGAGCTTATTTTATAAAAAATTGTTTTTTAGAATATTTTCACTTTGATGATAATTGTCTGTATTATAATTTTGCTTTGGATTCTTTTTTTATTTACAATATTTATCAAAATTTCTGTTAATCAGCTGAAACAGGGCTCATTAAAACAATATTAGACTATCAAATAATTAGCAAATTTTTACAAAATAAGGATGAAAAGAGAAAAAAATTTAATTCTCTTTTGAAATGGGGTTTTCATTGTCCTGAAATTAGACCCTGGATATATCCAGATAACCATTGCATTAAACTGTTAATTTGATCCATGATTCCGCCCTGATTCACCTGACTACTGATATCCTGTAACTGTTCTTTAAAGTCAGTTAAGTTTCCTTGGACTTGTTGGGAGTTTGCAACAGTATTAGCAATTTGTTGGGTTTGGTTTTGATTTAGATCGATGTTTAAATTATTAGCAGTTTGATTTACTATGTTCTCAATTTGTTCAGGATCCTGCAAGTTCTCTGCAGCGGTCTGATTCTTAACATCACTGAAAAGGGCAGCGATTTCATCTCCACTTGCCCCGGTTTCATTCACTAAAGCCGTTTCTAGATAAAGTTCTTCAGTAGCGGCTTGTTTCGCGGCTTCAGGAATATCTGCACCTACTGCTGTTTCATAGGATTTTAAAACCCCTGTTAAAGCAGCTTCTCCAGTAGCTGAAATGGGCGAGGTAACTACTACATACCCTTTTTCAATTCCACTTGTTTTAAGTGCATTAGCATACATTTGGGGTGTAACAACAGTAATTTTACTGGAATCCACCACAATTTTTATCCCTTCTTTGTAATTTAAATCAACTAAAGCACAAGAATATATGCTGCTTGAAGGATAAACTTTCCCTGTAATGTTTTGGGATATTTTATTAACTTCATCTGCGGTTATAATTTTAACGTCTGCATTTGAAACGTTTTGTTCTGTTTTTGACTGAAAATAGGCCAAAACAGTATTTTTATATGCTGCATTGTTGTTGGTTGCTTCCCCAATAGTCACGGAAAATCCCGAAACAGCATATATTGGGGCAATTAGTATTGAAAGTAAAAGAAATATGGTTATATACCTTTTCATTCCATCACCTCTCTAATGAATAATTTATAGGTCTGTATAAATTAAATACTTTTTCATAGAATGCCTGAATTTTTTATTATTTAATTGTAAAATAATTTTGGCGCGGAATTGATGTGGGACATAGGAACTATTAATAGTTTTTCATGGTTTGGGCTTAGGGTTTCAAATAAATCTAATCTAGTGTAAGTTGTGAAAAAAAATTCCTTATATTATTATATGGTTCTATAATCCTGGAATTTGATTCATTAAATGATTATTTAAAAACTAATAAAATGCAGTTTTCAAGGTAATTAGCCTAAAAGAACTACCCTACTATCTTCCATTTTGTCCAGTATTTTCATACCGCATAATTCTCCGATTTCCAGGGCAAATTTTTCCACATCTGAAAGAGAAGGCATGTTGTCACGCTGCATTCTTTGGCGGGAATATCCTACAAACATGTAGGCTTTTATTTCTACAAAGTCGGGGTCTGCTTTTTTAATTAAGTCAGCATAACTTTGATGGTCTTTCATATTCTCTCCTTTAACACAAGTGGTCCTTATAACGGTTCTAGAATCAAAACTGGGCATTAATTCTAATGATTGGTTAAGACGATCCCAAGCATCATTAACCTGTGGTTTGCAAAGGTTATTGAATGTTTGTTTTTCAGGTGCATCAAGGGAAAGGTATAGTTGAGTGGGTTCTTCTGGAAGATTTTTCAACTTTTCAACTTCCAATCCATTACTCACTAAAAATGTAGTGAACTTCCTGCGGTGAAATTCTGATATTAAGTCTCCAATTTCCGGATACAACATTGGTTCGCCTGCTAGAGATATGGCGGCATTAGTGGGATCTTGAGATTCATCTAATTTTTCCAGATTGGATTTCGCATTACCAAAAAACCCACATAATAATTTACGCTGGGCTTCAATACAGCCGTCTATTATTGCACCGGGATCATCATAATGCCCTTCCCACTTCACACTGGTTGCTGAGAGATCTCTCCAGCAGAAACTACATTTTTGATGGCAAAAAGGTATGCTGGGTGACATCTGTAAACATCTATGGCTTTCAATACCATAAAATTTTTGTTTATAACAAAAACCTTCATCCAGGATGCTTTTCTTAGTCCAGTGACATATTTTTGCAGCTGCATGGTTGTGGTTCCCTACAAAACGATAGCCCATCTTTTCTAGCTTCTGCTTTTCTTCTATTGAAAATGACATGTGAATCTCATTGAAAGTTTATAAGTTCAGATTGAGTTTTCCTATAAAAAGTAGTTATTCTTTAATTATACTCAGTATCCTTTTTAATTTATTTACATATTAATTAAATTATCTGTTAATAATGAGGATATAAATTAATTAGAAAAAGTTTCACCAAATTTATTTGAGTATATATAAAATTAGTTTTAATGTTTGGATGTGAAACAAGAATATGTATTTTATAGAACTTAATTGAACTAGGTAATGATAATGTAAATATTTAAAATGATTGAATCGATATTTTGGATGGGGATAACTCATTTGAACATTTTTTTTGAGTTAATGCTTTATTATTAAAAACAAGTAGAAAAAATATAATCATAAAAATATATTCATTATTATGAAAAATCCTTAAAAAATAAAGCTTCAAATTGAATATTCAAGATTTTTAGGGAGTGATATGTTGTTTTTAGCAAAAAACATTATTTTTAATCAATTTAATTAAAGTTAAATGATAAACATTCTTTTAAAACTATTTTAATTAAAAATGTCTTAAATACGGCTTTTTTTAAGAAAATAGTGTCTTTAATTTAAGTTTTCAAGAGCGGTCACCAATTCCTTTAATTCAGCCTTTAATTTGAAAAAAACACCCTATATAAGCCTTTTCGTCTCCTTTTCCAGCAAAACATTTATATATGGTTATAATGTGAATACTTTATGTTGTTACCATAATGTCTAAATGGGTTCTAAAAACTGTTTAGACGTGGAGGCGGTACAATTAAGCGACACTCGAGATATGCGCTGCTAATTGCATTAGGCATAGTAGTGTGCTTTTTGCCCTTTTCACAGGGCATTTCTATGGAAACTATCCAAAAAGATACGAAAACATCTTTAAGTATAAATGGTGAAGTTGCCGAAGTAAGCGCTGCTTATAATAAACATCGAAAAGCTACAGCGGCAGAAAAAGCAAAATTAACCCGTTTAGAAGGAAAAGAAGGTTTAGATTATTTAGCAAAATACATTAACAAACATTTGAATCATAGATCTGGAGCAGCACATACCGCTGCCGGAGTTGAAAAAACCGGATACGGCGATTGCTGGGGATTATCAGATTGGACAGCTAAAAAATTAGCTAAAGCAGGATATCAAGTTAAAGTTGTACAGGGTGCAAATTCCTACTCTTCAAGACATCGATGGGTAAAAGTGAAAGTTGACGGCAAGTGGATTAACTTTGAACCTTCACTAGTGACCAAACGCTATGGAAGTAAACATTACACAAAAACTTGTGCAAGAATGAGTCGTGTTGTAACAACTTACAACTGCGATTAATAGTGTTTACTTTTTTTTATTTTTGTTAAAATATTCTATTTTTTTTTCTTTTGGTTTAATATTGGATTAAAACCTTTTTTTGGAATATAAATTTCTATGCTTGTGTTTTCAGTTTTATTTTTCATAATTTAAGAAAAAAGGCTGATTTATAATATTTTTTTCAATTACTAACTGCTTTTTTACAATATTTTTAATAATTGTGCATATTTCAAATACCAAAAATTTTTAAATGGTATAATTCAATAATTATAAATATAAAAGATAAATTTCTTATTGTATTTGTTCATTTGGAGGATTTAAATGAAGCCAATCACTCAGACCCCTATTGTAATATTGAATTTTAAGACATACCTTGAATCTACTGGACAAAATGCTTTGAAATTAGCTAAAGCTTGTGAAAAAGTCGCAAAAGAAACTGGTGTCAACATTGCTGTGGCCCCACAACATATGGATATTTATATGCTGGCACAGGAAGTTGAAATACCTGTATTTGCTCAACATATTGACCCTGTGGTTGCTGGGGGACACACTGGAAGTGTTCTTTTGGAGTGTGCATATGAAGCAGGTGCAGTGGGAACATTAATCAATCATTCGGAACAGAGGATGAAGCTGGCGGATATTGATGAAGTAATTAAGAGAACCTCTTCTAAAGATATGGTGAGTGTGGTATGTACCAATAATATCGAAACCAGTATTGCTGCAGCAGCACTAGGGCCTAATTTTGTAGCTGTTGAACCTCCAGAACTTATTGGATCAGGAATACCCGTATCTCAAGCTGAACCTGAAGTAGTAGAAGGTACTGTAGATGCAGTACAAAAAATAGATACATCTGTAAATGTACTCTGTGGTGCAGGAATATCCACTGGTGATGATATGAAAGCAGCACTGGATTTAGGATCAGTTGGAGTATTATTAGCATCAGGAATTATTTTAGCCAAAGATCCTGAAAAAGCTCTTCTAGACTTGGTAAGCAAGATTTAATTGCACATTAATCCAAACAAAATCTATAATTCGTCATGATGATTATTTGGAGGAAAACATGCCCCTTAAATTTAATACTATTGATGATTTTCAGCTAGATGGCAAGACAGTTCTAGTTAGGGTGGACATAAATTCCCCAGTAGATCCTAATAGTGGGTTGATACTGGATGACACCCGTATGCTGCTTCACTCAGAGACCATATCTGAACTGGCGGATAATGGTGCTAAAACTGTGATACTGGCTCACCAGAGCAGGCCGGGAAAAAAGGATTTCACTACTTTAGAGCAGCATGCCCATGCACTATCCAAAATTTTAAAGCGCCCAGTAACGTATGTCGAAGATATTTTTGGATATGCTGCCAGAGAAACCATAAGCAAAATGAAGAAAGGAGATATACTGCTTCTTGAAAATGTTCGTTTTTACTCGGAAGAAGTATTAAAAAAAGATGCTCGATTGCAAGCTGAAACCCATATGGTCCAGAAACTTTCTCCCATTATAGATATATTTATCAACGATGCCTTTGCAGCAGCGCACCGTTCTCAACCGTCACTGGTAGGCTTTGCATTTGAACTACCTTCCGGAGCAGGCAGAGTCATGGAGAAAGAGTTAAAAATTCTTTATGGGGCACTGGACGATGTTAAAAGACCATGCGTATATGTTTTGGGTGGTGTGAAAGTAGATGATTCCATCATGGTCATGGAAAATGTATTGGAAAATGGCAGTGCAGATTATATTTTAACTACGGGGCTGGTGGCAAATATATTTTTAGAAGCAGATGGTGCAAAAATAGGGCAATGTAACTCTGATTTTATAAAAAATAAAGGTTATTCTGACTTTGTTAAAACTGCTGAAAGACTACTGGTCAAGTTCCGTGAAAAAATATTAATCCCCATTGATGTAGCTGTATGCAAAAACGAGAAGAGAATTGATGTCTCGGTTAAGGATATTCCAAATCTCCCTATTTATGATGTGGGTATTGAAACCATAAAACTATATGCTCAACTTATTCGCCAGGCCGGAACAATATTTGCTAATGGACCTGCAGGGGTGTTTGAGAATCCAGAATTCAGTATTGGTACTGATGATATTTTGAATGCCATAGCTTCTTCCCAAGGATTTTCGATTATTGGGGGAGGACATCTGGCTGCTGCTGCTGTTCAGATGGGTTTTGAAGGAGAAATGGATCATATAAGTAGTGGTGGTGGTGCATCTATTAGTTTACTGGCAGGCGAAGAATTACCAGTGGTAAAAGTTCTAAAAGACATGGCTGGTAAAAAATAATCAACGCCTTTTTATGCAATAACGTCTAATTAGTTAATTCTAGATGTTTTCTTAAATTAATTTTTAGAAACCTCTAATTTTTAATAAATTTAATCAGAATAATAACCACAAAGTATTTAAGTAAATACTGCCTAAAATCAAAATGCCTCGGTAGCTCAGTCTGGTGGAGCGCGAGACTTGTAATCTCGTGGTCGCGGGTTCAATTCCCGTCCGGGGCTCTAAGTTAGAGAAATACTAACTTAAGCGAGTAGAAAATAAAATTTAACAAAGTTTATATAGGTTGAAAATATATCTACTTAAATCTATTGTTGATTCATTTCAGTGGGGACCATAGGGTAGCTTGGTCGATCCTTTGGGCTTTGGGAGCCTGAGACTCCGGTTCAAATCCGGGTGGTCCCATTCAAATTCAATAGTGCTTTTATTTAGTACAAACGTGAGCAAAATCTTATTATTTGCTCTATTATCATGTTTCATTCACCCGCCTTAGCTCAATTTGGCAGAGCATCGGACTGTAGATCCGAGGGTTGCTGGTTCAAGTCCGGCAGGCGGGACTTTGATCTCATTGAGCACTTTTTAAGTGTTTTTGATATTTTGGAGTTTAAATTAGTATACGTCGGATGAAAAACAGAAAGAGCCATCCTATATGCTGATTTATTTAACTTAAAAAATATTATTCTGAGAACAAAAATAACCGTACTATTTAAATACTATAAAAATACATCAAGATATATCATATATTACATCCCTAATTTAATCAGCGCTGAAGAATTAGTATGATATTAAAGTTAGTATACTTTCTTACATAGAAAAGTATATATGTAGGTAAATGTATACCCTAAATTGCTCTAATTCTGGATACCTGCCCTGGTGGTGTAGGGGCTATCATGCGGGCCTGTCGAGCCCGCGACTCGGGTTCAATTCCCGGCCAGGGCGTCCAAACAATTAGGGCCCGTAGCTCAGTCTGGCAGAGCGCTTGGCTTTTAACCAAGTGGTCGCGGGTTCAATTCCCGTCGGGCCCGTTACTGATTTTTTTATTGGGATATTTTAACTGGAGGATAAATTGTGAAAAAGGATATCTTGAAACACGAACTTGTTCCAGATCACGCTGTTTTGTCGAAATCCGAAGTTAATAAAGTACTTAAAAAGTTGGATATCCACCCGGAACAACTGCCAAGAATAAACCTGGATGATCCAGTTGTTAAGGCTATTGGTGCTAATTCTGGAGATATTTTGGAGATTACACGTAAAAGTGCCACGGCTGGAAAATTCATTACTTACAGATTAGTACAGGATTAATTTCTGATTATTATTATATTTATAACAAGTATCGTATAACCCGAATAAACTCTCATAACTCAAAATAGTTACTCAAAGCTATAATTCAAGAGTAATATTTTTTGATGTAAAATATTTTACAAGTATTTATTTTTGGAGGAAGTCCATGAAAAAAAGTGCATGGGGATTGGTAGACGCGTTTTTTGATGAATACAACCTGGTAGACCATCACGTAAAGTCCTACAACGACTTTGTAAATCACCGCATACAAGATATAATTGACATCACAGAGCCTATAACCTTGGAACAAGGAGAATACTCTGTTGAAACTGGAAAAATAGAAATAAGAAAGCCTTTTACGAAAGAAGCAGATGGTTCAAAAAGTTTGATCTTTCCTACAGAGGCTCGTTTGAGAAATTTAACTTATTCTGCCCATATGTATTTGGAAATGCGCCTTATAAAAGAAGGAGAAGCAGCGCCTGATTTTGAAAATGTTTACATTGGAGAGTTACCTCTAATGTTAAAGTCAGACATTTGTCATTTAAGTGGGTTAAATTATGATGAACTAATGGGAAAAGGAGAAGACCCTCAGGACCCTGGAGGTTACTTCATTGTGAATGGTTCCGAGAGAGCCATTGTGACCATGGAGGAAATTGCTCCTAATAAAATTATTTTAGAGAGAATAGGAGAAATAGCAGATCGAAGGGCAAGAGCCATTGTCACTTCTATTAAAAGTGGTTTTAGAGCTAGAATTTCTTTAGAGTACCGAAAACCAAGAAAAACTGGTGTTTTCTTAAGAATTTCATTTCCATATGTGCCTGGAGAAATTCCACTGGTTATTTTGCTGAGGGCATTGGGCTTGGCTACTGATGAAGAAATAATTACTCACATATCTGATGATTTTAATTATCAGATGATAGTTGCTGATGATATACAAGTTTCGGATCAGGGATTAAAGCTAGAACCTAAAGAAATGGAAGAATTATCTCCGGAAGAACGCAGAGAATATCTCATTAATAGTGCTATAAAATACATTGGAAACAGAGTAGCTAAGGGAATGACAGAGGAATACCGTATTCGAAGAGCTGAAGATGTCATTGACAGATATTTGCTGCCTCATATGGGTGTGGAACCCGAAAACAGAACTGAAAAAGCAACTTATCTAGCTGAAATGACTGAAATGTTACTGCAAGTTATCTCTGAAGATCGAGAACCTCATGACAAGGATCATTATACTAACAAAAGATTAAGAGTATCTGGGGATTTAATGGAGGATTTGTTCAGAGTAGCATTCACCAGTTTAACTCGGGATATGAGTTATCAGTTAGAACGAAGCCTTGCTAGAGGAAAAGAACCTTCTGTAAAACAAGCAGTGCGTTCGGATGTTTTAACAGAAAACATAAAACACGCAATTGCCACTGGAAATTGGGTAGGTGGAAGGGCGGGTGTAAGCCAGCTTTTAGACCGTACCAGTTACATGGGGACTCTGTCTCACATGAGAAGGGTTGTTTCACCACTGAGTAGAAGTCAACCTCACTTTGAAGCAAGAGATTTGCACCCAACACAATTTGGTAAAATATGTCCAAATGAAACCCCGGAAGGTCCGAACTGTGGTCTGGTAAAGAACCTGGCTTTAATGACTAAAATATCTGAAGGTTCAGACCCGGTGGAAATTGAAAACATCATTAAAAAGATGGGGGTTCTAAACTAACTCATTTTTATTTTTATTCTTATTTTAGGGAGGCAATTTCGTGAGAAAAGCTAAAATTTACATTAACGGGAAGCTCATAGGGACTTGTGATGACCCTGAAACCTTCGTGGAAGAAATGAGGGAAAAACGAAGGTCTGGGGAGATCTCTGATGAGATGAATATTACTCATTATACTGAAACGGACGAAGTTTATATATTTAATGATCCAGGACGTGCCCGAAGGCCTTTAATCATCGTTAAACAAGGTGCACCATTACTACAAGAGGAACATATCGCACGCATGAGAGACGGAGAAATGAATTGGTATGATCTCATAGGTGAAGGTGTAATAGAGTATTTGGATGCTGAAGAAGAAGAAAATGCTTATATTTCCATGTCACTGGCAGATTTAAATGAATATCATACTCACATAGAAATAGATCCTTCTACTATGCTGGGAATTTGTGCAGGAATCATTCCTTTTGCAAATCACAATTCTTCTCCAAGGAATACTATGGAAGCAGGAATGACTAAACAAGCTTTGGGATTGTATGTTTCTAATTATGGTTTACGTACTGATACCAGGGCTCACCTTTTACACCATCCACAAACACCTATTGTAAAAACAAGAATTATTGATGCGACTGGTTATGATAAACGTCCGTCTGGACAGAACTTTGTAGTGGCAGTTATGTCTTATGAAGGATACAACATGGAAGACGCACTTATTTTAAACAAAGCATCAATTGAAAGAGGACTCTCCAGATCATCTTTCTTTAGATCATATGAAGCATCTGAGAGAAGATACCCTGGAGGACAGGAAGACAATTTCGAAATTCCTGAAAAAGGAGTTAGAGGTTACCGTTCTGAGGAAGCTTACAGACACCTGGATGACGATGGAGTTGTAAACCCGGAGTCAAAGGTTTCATCAGGTGATGTTTTAATTGGAAAGACTTCTCCGCCACGTTTCCTTGAGGAAATTGATGAATTCGGAACTGTGGCTGAACGAAGAAGAGAAACTTCAGTAACAGTAAGGCACGGAGAGAAAGGAACAGTGGATGCAGTTTTATTAACTGAAACTGTTGAAGGTAGTAGATTAGCTAAAATAAGGGTTAGAGATCAAAGACAACCTGAGTTCGGAGACAAATTTGCTTCAAGGCACGGACAGAAAGGAGTTGTGGGGTTGATTGTATCTCAAGAAAATATGCCATTCACTGAAAACGGTATAGTTCCCGATTTGGTAGTAAACCCCCACGCTATTCCTTCCAGGATGTCTGTAGGGCAAGTACTGGAAATGTTAGGTGGTAAAGCAGGGTGCATGGAAGGAAGAAGAGTAGATGGTACTCCTTTCACAGGTGAAATGGAAGTTGATATTAAATCAGCCCTCAAATCTAATGGTTATGAAACTGCAGGTATAGAAACCCTTTACAATGGAATAACTGGTGAAAGAATAGAAGCCGAAATTTTTATTGGTGTGGCATATTACCAGAAATTGCATCACATGACCACGGATAAAGTTTATGCCCGATCCAGAGGACCAGTACAGGTACTAACCAGACAGCCAACTGAAGGTAGGGCTAGAGAAGGTGGTCTCCGATTCGGTGAAATGGAAAGAGACTGTCTCATTGCGCATGGTGCAGCTTTAGCTCTTAAAGAAAGATTATTAGATGAATCAGATAAATACGAAGCCATAATCTGTGGAGATTGTGGAATGGTGGCTGTAGAAGATAGGATGAGAGATAAAAAGTACTGTCCTATTTGTGGAGAATCTGATTCATTCCCAGTAGAAATATCATATGCATTTAAGCTTTTACTAGACGAACTCAAGAGCCTGTGCATTTTCCCCAAATTGGTTCTGGAGGATAAAGCCTGATCATGATTTAATCGTGATAGGTACTAATTTAAGGGACTTGAATATAGGAGCAACGTAAAGGAGAGAAAACCTTGAGAGGAATTTTAAAGAAGATTTCCCAGATCAACTTTGGCCTAATGTCTCCGGAAGACATAAGAAAGATGTCTGTCACTAAAATTGTGACTCCAGACACCTATGATGAGGATGGGTATCCCATTGAGAACGGACTTATGGATCCCCGTTTAGGAGTTATAGATCCAAGTTTAAAATGTCGAACTTGTGGTTCTAAAGGGGGGGACTGTCAGGGGCACTTTGGTAGCATTAACCTGGCCAGACCAGTAATCCACGTAGGATTTGCTGATACTATTCATAAGATTTTAAGATCCACATGTCATAGCTGTGGCAGAGTTCTTTTGACTGATAGTGAGATTGTTGATTATCGGGAAAAAATAGAGCATTTAATTAAAAACGAAGAGAGTTTAACTTCAATAATTAAGGAGATATACACTACAGCTCGAAGGGACAAATGTCCGCACTGTGAAGAGGAACAGGAAGACGTTAAAATAGATAAACCTGTTTCTATTGTAGAAGGAAACTATAAACTAACTCCTAGTGAAGTCAGAGAAAGATTAGAAGGCATAAGGGACGACGATGCATTACTTTTAGGAGTAAATCCTAAAGTTGCAAGGCCAGAATGGATGGTACTGACTGTACTACCTGTACCTCCAGTTACAGTAAGACCTTCTATTACTTTGGAAACTGGTGAACGATCTGAAGATGATTTAACTCACAAGCTGGTGGATATTTTACGTATTAACCAACGTTTAAAGGAGAATATGGAAGCTGGTGCTCCTCAACTTATTGTAGAAGATTTATGGGAGCTATTGCAGTATCACGTTACCACTTACTTTGACAATGAGGCATCCGGTGTGCCGCCTGCAAGACACAGATCAGGAAGGCCTCTTAAAACCTTAGCTCAACGTTTAAAAGGTAAAGAGGGTCGTTTCAGAAGTAATCTATCTGGTAAGCGTGTTAACTTTTCAGCGCGTACTGTCATATCGCCTGATCCTAATATCAGTATAAATGAAGTAGGAGTTCCCGAGTTAATTGCTACTGAAGTCACAGTACCGGTGCATGTAAATGAATGGAACCTTGAAGAGATTCAGGGATTCATAAGAAATGGACCTAATGCACATCCTGGTGCTAACTATGTTATACGGCCAGATGGGCGAAAAATAAGGGTTTCTGAAGATATAAAAGAAGTTGTAGCTGAAAACCTGGAAAAAAATTACTACGAACACTTGGAAAAAAATGAACCTGGCCATTACGTTGTAGAAAGACACCTTAAAGATGGAGACATTGTCCTATTCAATCGACAGCCTTCTCTTCACAGAATGTCTATGATGGCCCATGAAGTAAGGGTTTTACCTTATAAAACTTTCCGTTTAAACCTATGTGTATGTCCACCGTACAATGCGGACTTTGACGGAGACGAAATGAATATGCACGTATTCCAAACTGAAGAATCACGTGCTGAGGCTAAATCACTTATGAGGGTACAAGAACATATCTTATCTCCTCGTTTTGGTGGCCCTATTATTGGAGGTATCCACGATCACATTTCTGGTGCCTATTTATTAACTCGTAAGAGTGCAATATTCACCGAAGAACAGGTTTTCCAAATTTTAAGAAAGGCAAAATTACCAATACCTGATAGAACTGGTGAAAAATGGACTGGTAAGCAAATTTTCAGTGCTGTGCTCCCTGACGATATGAATATGGTTTATCGTGCTGAGATTTGTCGTAAGTGCGAGGAATGTAAGAGAAGAGATTGTACCTATGATGCATATGTGGTGATTGAAGACGGCCAACTCTTGATGGGCGTTATAGATGAAAAAGCTTATGGTGCATTTGCCGGTAAAATCTTGGACCACGTGGTAAAAGAATACGGAACAGATCGCGCCCGTGATTTCCTGGATGCTTCCACGAAACTGGCAGTATCCGGTATTATGAAAGCTGGATTTACCACCAGTACCAATGATGAAGAAATTCCTCAAGAAGCTAAAGAAAGAATTGAAGTTCACCTGGATAATGCTGAGAAAAAGGTAGATCAACTGGTTGAAGCCTATGATAACAATGAACTGGAACCTTTACCTGGTAGAAGCCTAGAAGAAACTCTTGAAATGAGAATCATGCAAGTTTTAGGTGAAGCAAGGGACAAATCAGGGGAAATAGCAGAAAGTTACTTCGATATAAATGAAAACCACGCTGTGGTTATGGCACTTACTGGTGCAAGAGGATCTATGCTGAACTTGACTCAGATTACAGCTTGTGTAGGTCAGCAGTCTGTTCGGGGTGGACGTATTGAAAGAGGATATAATGAACGAACATTACCTCACTTCCAGAAAGGTGAGTTAGGTGCTAAAGCACGTGGATTTGTTCATTCCAGTTACAAAGAAGGATTAGATCCAATAGAATTTTTCTTCCATGCAATGGGTGGGAGAGAAGGTTTGGTGGATACTGCTATCCGTACAGCACAAAGTGGTTACATGCAAAGAAGACTGGTTAATGCACTTCAAGACTTAAATGTCAAAGAAGACGGTACAGTAACAGATAACCGTGGTGTAATTATTCAGACCATGTATGGAGAAGATGGAGTAGATCCAGCTAAAAGTGACTATGGTAAAGTAGTAGATTTGGACAAACTTGTAGAAGAAATGAGGATAAAATCCGGTAAATAATTATTATAAATTTACGGCAAGCGGGTTGCAGGTGATTCTGTGCAAGAAACAATAGAGAAAGTTACCAAGGTTGTGAAGAAAAAAAGGGCTAAGTTTCCAGAAAGCTTAATCCATGAAATAGCACAAACTGCTGAAAAACACGACCTTGATGACGATGAACTTGATGAATTAGTAAAAAAAGTTAAAAAGGCTTATGATAGAGCTAAAGTTGAAGATGGTGAAGCAGTAGGGACTGTAGCTGCCCAATCTGTAGGTGAACCAGGTACACAGATGACCATGCGTACCTTTCACTATGCAGGGGTAGCTGAACTTAACGTTACCCTGGGTCTTCCCAGACTCATTGAAATTGTGGATGCTAGAAAAAAAATATCTACACCCACCATGGCCATTTTCTTTGAAGAAGAATTCAGGAATGATGAAGAATTTGTGCGAAAAATTGCCAATCAAATTGGTAAGAGTACCATGAATGATATATTACTTGATTTCCACATTAACTATGCTGAAATGAATGTGGGCGTAGATTTGGACATGGCTAAAATTGAAGATAAAAGGCTTGATTACGAAGACATTATAAATCGTGTAGAAAAAGCTTTTAAGAAGGTTCAGATAGATAACAACGTACTAAGCTTTGAACCTGTAAAATCAAGTATTCGGGAATTGAGACTTTTAGCCGATAAAGTCCGTGATCTACAGATCAGTGGTGTGAAAAACATCGGAAAAGTCGTTATTCGGAAAGAAGAAAACGAATGGGTGATTCACACTGAGGGTTCAAACCTTGGAGCTGTTCTTAAGATGGAAGGTGTGGACAAAGTTCGAACTACTACCAATGATATCCACGAAGTAGAGAAAGTTTTAGGGATAGAGGCAGGCCGAAACGCAATTATTCATGAAGCACAACGTACAATGGATGAACAAGGTCTTACAGTGGATGTAAGGCACATTATGTTGGTGGCTGATATGATGAGTGCTGATGGTTCGATAAAGTCCATAGGTAGGCATGGTATTAGTGGTGAGAAGGCCAGCGTTCTTGCCAGAGCTTCTTTTGAAGAAACTGGAAAACATCTTCTCAGAGCCAGTATAAGGGGAGAAATAGATCACCTTACTGGTATTATAGAAAATATTATTATTGGACAGCCAATACCTCTCGGAACAGGTTCTGTTGGCGTCGAAATGAAACAAAAGAAATAGGAGGCAGTAGATGGACGTAGATAGAGGAATACGGGTCGCTGTAGACACTGGTATTGTTACTTTAGGATCAGAAAAATCAATTCAAGCTTTGAAATTAGGTGATGGTAAATTAGTAATCGTGGCTGATAACAGCCCGGAAGATATCCAAGAAGATGTCAACTATTATGCCAAACTATCCAATATTCCTGTTTACACTTACCAAGGAACCAGTGTGGATTTAGGTTCAGTTTGTGGTAAACCTTTTACCGTGGCCACTTTAGTCATTAAAGATCCTGGTGATTCTACTATACTGGAATTAATGGGGTAGTTTTTGTGACAATCAAATTCACTACAAATGAAATAAGATACATTGCACTTTTCGAAAGTATGACTGGTGCAATGGTAAAAGATTGCATTGTGGATGATGAAAACGGCAAGATCACTTTCCTTGTTAAAAAAGGGGATATGGGTCTAGCTATTGGAAAAAAAGGAAGTACTGTTACTAAAGTACAAAAAACCGTTGATAAAGGTGTTGAAGTCATAGAACATTCAGATGATCCTGTAGAGTTCATAGGCAATTTAATGGCTCCTGCTAAACTTAGAAGTATCAGAATGCTTCAAAGAGAAAACGGTGAAAAAATAGCTACTGTAGAAACAGATGCCAAAAATAAAAGAACCGCTATTGGAAAAGGTGGTCAAAATATTGAAAGAGCCAGATTACTGGCTAAAAGACAGCATAACATAAACAATATTGTTATAAAATAATGAAATAATTTTTATTTATTATTTCTTCAATTATTAGTAACGTTAAAGTTATAAGATAACTATTTTATAATTAAATACTTGTTATGATATATTGTTAGACTAATTAAATTACTAGTTGATTATGCTAATAACCGGAATTATGGTTTAATTACGGGATTAATTAACATAAAATTTCATAAGGAGGAATCTTATTTGCCAGGACTTTTCGCAGCTAAGAAGCTAAAAAAGAATAGACAACATTTTAAATGGAAAGATACCGAGTACAAAAGGAAAGCATTACGTTTAGACGTTAAAGCAGATCCATTAGAAGGTGCACCTCAAGCTCGAGGAATTGTAATTGAAAAAGTAGGTATTGAAGCTAAACAACCTAACTCTGCTATACGAAAATGTGTACGAGTACAACTTATTAAAAATGGTAAACAATTAACTGCTTTTGCCCCAGGTGATGGTGCTATAGGTTTCATCGACGAGCACGATGAAGTAGTCATTGAGGGTATCGGTGGACCTTCTGGAAGATCCATGGGTGATATCCCTGGTGTACGGTGGAAGGTAACTAAAGTTAACAACGTTTCCTTAGAAGAAATGGTTAAAGGAAAAATAGAAAAACCAGTGAGGTAATTTCATGACTCAAATATTTGATAAGTGGGATTTAGAAGAGGTGAAAGTGGAAGACATGGGTCTGACTAATTATCTATGTCTCGACGAAATCTTAGTCCCCCACACTATGGGCCGCCACGTTAAAAGACAGTTCGCCAAATCAAAAGTCTCCATTGTGGAAAGACTAATGAACAAGATTATGAGAACTGAAAGAAACGCCGGTAAAAAAAATAAAGCTTATAAAATAGTTCAAGGATCTTTGGATATAATCAACAAACGTTCCAAACAGAACCCAGTCCAAGTACTGGTTAAAGCAGTGGAAAACACTTCTCCTCGGGAAGAAACCACTCGTATTAAATACGGTGGAATCGGGTACCAAGTAGCAGTGGACATTGCTCCTCAAAGAAGAGTGGATTTATCATTAGGTTTCATAACCAAAGGAGCCATGCAATCCGCATTCAAAAGCAAAAGATCTATGGAAGAATGTCTGGCTGATGAACTTCTTTTAGCATCTGAATACGATACCAGAAGCTTCGCTATTCAGAAAAAAGAAGAAAAAGAAAGAATAGCCAGATCTGCCCACTAATTGCAATTAATATAACATTTTTCAGGTGATTTTAGTGAGTAGACGTACTAAAATGATTAATAAAATTAAAGAGCTGATGTACCAGCCTAAATACATCCGGAACATCGGTATCGTGGCTCACATCGACCACGGTAAAACCACTTTATCTGATAACTTACTCGCCGGTGCTGGTATGATTTCATCCGAGTTAGCTGGAGACCAGCGTTTCTTGGATTTCGACGAACAAGAACAGGCTCGAGGTATCACTATTGATGCAGCAAACGTATCTATGGTACACCCCTATGAAGACAATGAGTATTTGATAAACCTCATTGATACTCCTGGTCACGTAGACTTTGGTGGGGATGTAACTCGTGCTATGAGAGCAGTAGATGGTGCAGTAGTAGTAGTCTGTGCAGTAGAGGGTATCATGCCTCAAACTGAGACTGTACTAAGACAAGCTCTAAAAGAAAATGTTCGACCAGTATTATTCATTAACAAAGTTGACCGTTTAATAAACGAATTAAAACTTGATCCTAATGAATTACAGGCCCGATTCCTAAAAACTATCGCCAGTGCTAACAAACTCATCAAAAACATGGCTCCTAAAGAGTTAAAGGACAAATGGCAAGTTAAAGTAGATGATGGTAGTGTAGCATTTGGTTCTGCTTACCACAACTGGGCAATTAATGTTCCAATCATGCAGGAAAGTGGAATCAACTTTAATGATATCTTCAACTACTGTAATGGGGACAACCAGAAAGAACTTGCACAAAAAGTACCTTTAGCTGATGTGCTGTTAGGGATGGTAGTAGAACACTTACCAAGTCCTGACGAATCTCAAGCTTACAGGGTACCGACCATCTGGCCAGGAGACCTGGACAGTGAAGAAGGTCAAGCTATGATCAACACCAACCCAGATGGGCCACTAGCAGTAATGATTACTGATGTGAGTATTGATAAACACGCCGGTGAAATTGCTACTGGACGGGTATACGGTGGAACCATAGAAAAAGGAACAGAAATCTTTTTTGTAGGATCACATGGTAAAAACAGAATCCAGCAAGTAGGTGTCTACTTCGGACCAGAAAGAGTAAACACTGATAAAGTACCTGCAGGTAACATTGTTGCTATTACCGGTGCTCGAAATGCTGTTGCAGGGGAAACTGTGTGTAATGTTGGCCGTAAAATCGAAGCATTCGAAGGTTTAGAACACATATCTGAACCTGTGGTTACTGTGGCGGTAGAAGCTAAAAACACCAAAGATTTACCTAAACTCATTGAAGTACTAAGACAAGTAGGAAAAGAAGATCCTACAGTAAAAGTAGATATTAATGAGGAAACCGGAGAGCACCTTATATCAGGTATGGGTGAACTTCATTTAGAAATTATCACTTACCGGATTAATGATAAAGGTGTGGAAATCGAAACTTCCGAACCAATTGTTGTTTACAGGGAAACTATTGCCGGCACCGCGGGACCAGTAGAAGGGAAATCCCCTAACAAACATAATCGGTTCTACCTTGAAATTGAACCACTAGAAGATGCCATATTCCAAGCCATCCAAGATGGAGATATTAAAGAAGGAAGAGTCAAAGGTAAAGACCTGGCTTCAAAACTCATAGAACTAGGACTGGAAAAAGACCAAGCTAGAAAAGTATGGGATGTCAACAACCGGTCTCTCTTTATAAACTCCACCAGAGGTATACAATACCTGGACGAGATCAAGGAACTTTTAATGGAAGGTTTCGAAAGCGCATTAGATGATGGCCCAATTGCGCGAGAAAAAGTCATGGGGCTTAAAATAAGACTCATGGATGCAAAGATTCACGAAGACGCAGTACACAGAGGTCCTGCTCAAGTATTACCAGCTATCCGGAAAGCAGTTTACGGAGCAATTATGTTGGCTCAACCAAACTTACTGGAACCTGTACAAAAGGTATTCATCAATGTACCTCAAGATTACATGGGATCATCTACTAGGGAAGTCCAAAACAGAAGAGGACAGATCGTGGACATGTCTCAAGAAGGAGATATGGCAACTTTAGAATCCAAAGTTCCTGTTGCAGAAATGTTTGGATTTGCAGGTGACATACGATCTGCTGCAGAAGGTAGATGTCTGTGGTCCACTGAGAACGCAGGATTTGAAAGACTACCTCGTGAAATGCAGAAACAAATTATAAAAGAAATCAGGGAAAGAAAAGGTCTTACCCCAGAACCTTATGGGCCTGATCACTACCTGGGCTAAATAAGTTAATGAAAAACCCCCTCCTATGGAAAATCCATATAGGTGTTATGCCGAGTTAGTGTAACTCATAAAATTATACATTTATATGGGGGTTTAAACTAAACTTAACCTAAGCTCAGACTACTGACAAATAATGCTTACGCATATTAAATGGAGGTATTTTTAATGGCTAAAACAAAAGAACACATGAACTTGGCGTTTATTGGACACGTAGACCACGGAAAATCAACCCTTGTGGGACACTTATTACTCCAAGCCGGAGCTATTGCTGAACAGCAATTAGCAGACGGAGAAAACAAGTTCAGATTTGTAATGGATAAATTAGGTGAAGAAAGAGAAAGAGGAGTAACCATAGACTTAGCTCACGCTAAATTCGAAACTCCAAAATATGAATTTACTATTGTGGACTGTCCTGGTCACCGTGATTTTGTTAAAAACATGATTACTGGTGCATCACAAGCTGATGCTGCTGTATTAGTAGTGTCTATTGACGACGGTATCATGCCACAAACCAAAGAACACGCTTTCTTAGCAAGAACCCTGGGTATCAACCAATTAATCATTGGTGTAAACAAAATGGATCTTGTTAACTACGACGAAGGTAAGTTCAACGACCTCAAAGCTGAAGTCTCTGACTTAATCAAGACTGTAGCTTACAAACCAGATGAAATTAATTTCATCCCACTGTCTGCTTTCGAAGGAGACAACATAACCACTAGCAGTGACAACACTCCATGGTACAAAGGCCCATCTCTCGTAGAAGCTTTAGACACCTTCACTGCTCCTGAAAAACCAACCGATTTACCACTACGAGTACCTATCCAGGATGTTTACTCCATCACTGGTGTAGGAACAGTACCAGTAGGAAGAATCGAAACCGGTATTATGAGGAAAGGTGAAAATGTAATTTTTGAACCTGCCGGAGTAACTGGAGAAGTAAAATCCATCGAAATGCACCACGAAATGCTGGATTCAGCAGAGCCTGGTGACAATGTAGGATTTAACGTACGTGGTGTAGGTAAAAATGATGTAAGGAGAGGAGATGTAGCAGGACATCCTGACAACGCTCCAACCGTTGCTAAAGAGTTTTCCGCACAGATCGTAGTATTACAGCACCCTGGTGTTATCACCGTAGGATACACTCCCGTATTCCACTGTCACACCGCTCAGGTCGCATGTACTTTCTTAGAATTATCTCAGAAAATGAACCCCGCAACTGGCCAAGTTGAAGAAGAAAATCCTGACTTCCTCAAAACTGGTAACGCTGCAATCGTGAAAGTTAAACCAACTAAACCTATGGTAATCGAAAAAATCAAGGACATTCCTCATATGGGTAGATTCGCTATCCGGGACATGGGTCAAACCGTGGCCGCTGGAATGTGTATTGATATCGAGCCAGCTAAATAGGTTTAATTAAACTTTTCACCTTCTTTTTTCTTTTAACGGAGGAACAAAATGCACAATGCACGAATTAAACTCACAGGAACTGACCCAGAAAAACTGGCCTATGTATGCGAACAATTAAAAAAGATTGCAGAAAGGACTGGTGTCGACCTCTCAGGCCCTATTCCATTACCAACAAAAAAACTAGTAGTGCCAACCCGAAAATCACCTGATGGTGAAGGGAAAGCTACATGGGAAAAATGGGAACTTCGAATCCACAAAAGATTAGTGGGAATCGAAGCCGATGAAAGGGCTATGAGACAGGTTATGAAGGTTAATGTACCTGATAACGTGAGTATTGAAATTGAATTAAAGAGCTAAATTGCAACGGGGGTTGCAAAATAGCTAAAACCCCTATTTTTTATTATCTTATTCATCTGTAATCCGTATGCCGGGATAGTCTAGTCTGGTAAGGCGCGGGACTTGAAATCCCGTGGAGACTCTCTCCGCCTGGGTTCAAATCCCAGTCCCGGCGTTTAATTTTATTGTTTTTAATTAATTAAATTTCAAACTAATAGCTTAAAAATAAAAAAAATATTAAATTACCATTTTTTTACTATAATTTTCCCATTCTCTTTTCCTGTATAACTGTAGGAACATACATAATTGCAAAACCAATGACAATGGACAGTATAAGGTCGAATGTATTCAGTATTCCAGATCCCCAGACATTATAATAAATGTATAATGCCAGAGGAGTATATATGGCACTAGCAGTCACGACTCCGGGAGAATATTCCCCCGTATATAACGTGTATCCTGCGTGGATTAAAAAATTTGAAAATATCCATGCTGCCGTGGAAAATCCAAGAATAAGTGTCCATGCACCGGTATAAAAGATGGCAAGAGATACAGATATAAGAACATACGCCATGAAAATAACGTTTCCCAGAACGAACTGACCAAAGGTTTCCGGTGCACCAATATATTTCTTTGCCCAAGGCACAAATCGCGGTGATTCTTCTAAAATATGTATAAAATAGGCTACTGGCACTAGCCATAAAATTGTTAATTCCATTGAGATTATCTCCTATTATAATATTGGTTTATTATCTGGATATTGATCTACCTTTTAATCACAGAACCAATGGTTCCCCCAATTCCTCCAACAATACCATATAAAATTATAACCACAATAGCCATTATAACACTGGTAACTGGCCAGAGCTGTTTTGCATAATCTCCAAATCCAATCAGATATAAAATCAGTATAATCAATCCGCCGATAATACCACCGACAATCCCCACCAGCGCCCCGTGTGCGGCACCATTTAAATAATTTTTATCAGCTCTGTAACCAACATACATTGTTGCTGCGAGAAACCCAACAACCCCTCCAATATCTCCGGCAACCTCTCGAAGAACCATCCACAGGACCAGGGATAACAACAAACCCCTTCTCACGGTAAGCCAGTTTATCTCCATCATACAAATAACCCCCTTTTAAATCTTGATTATAATATGTCCTGGATTAATTAAATTATTTTTCATAATAGCTACCTTAAATTCTAAGTAATTCTGTGTCAATAAATTCTAAAGATTTTATGCATCACTAAATTTAAATTCTAAAATTTAAAAAAAAATATTATAAGTGGTAAGCAGGGTTTTGGATCTTTTTAGCAGCAATTATTTTAATATTAGTGATAATTCTGGCCATTTTACCAAGGCCTTATACTCCTTAAATAGTCGGTGCTAACAGCATAGTCTCATTGGAAAATGTTGATCTGGGAGGAGTAAGACAAACTATTCATCAAGAGAAAAGATAATCCTAGGGGTTTACTTGCATGGCGGGCAGGGTATTCTTTATGCCTCATGCCCATGTATTTGACGCAAACTGGAAGAAAAATTTCTGCTTGTTCACTGGGACCAGATGGTCGTGGTAAATCATATAATAAAAACACCATCCCGAAGATTTAAAGATGGAGAAACAGATCTTTACATGGATGTGCTTATCATAAATTATTGGATAAATGAATGAAGTAAAAAATCAATATATGATGGGGGAATGATATGTCTAAAACCATTGAAGAATACTTTAAAAATCAAAAATCTCCTCAAAAAGAGATTTGTCTGCAATTAAGGGAAATTATTTTAAAAACATTCCCGAATATTAAAGAAGAAATGAAATGGGGTGTTCCCACTTATGGGGATGGCAGATATTATATTGTTGCACTTAAAACCCACGTGAATCTGGGGTTTGCCATAAAAGATTTATCTGAGGAGGAAATTGCATTATTCCAGGGCACGGGTAAGACCATGAGGGTTATAGAAGTTTACTTTGAAGATGAAATAGATGAAGAAATGATTGTAAAACTTTTAAAATTGATTCCGGAGAATTAGTATGGATGATATGAAAATAATTGACTTAAATCCAGATAATATCTCAGATTATGGGGTTTGTGGCTATAAAGACCTGAAAAAACACGTGGAATTAAGGAAAAAGATTGAGTGGTTCCAAGAGTATTATCCCCAAGGTTTGAGAATAAAGATAGTAATGTCTAAAAAGGGTGGTTATCAGGGGATGCTGGAATACATTCCAGGAGAATATGCCCACCGTCCGGTTGAAGCCAGGGGGTATATGTTTATCCACTGCGTCTTTGTAGGTTTCCGGAAAGAATATAAAGGGCAGGGGATGGCATCCATATTATTGGATGAGTGTATCCAAGAGACCCGGAATCAGGGGATGCTGGGAGTGGCTGTGGTTACCAGAAAAGGCCCTTTCATGGCAGGTAATGATATATTTCTGAATAGAGGTTTTCAGGTGGTTGATAGTGCTCAACCTGATTTTAATTTGATGGTTAAAAAATTTGATGATAAATCTCCAGATCCTAAATTCCGGGAAAATATGAATGAGTCTTTAAAAGAATACAGTAATGGATTAACTATCCTTCGCTCAGTCCAGTGTCCCTACACTGAAAAAAATGTAAATGCTATTATTGAATCGGCTGAAAATAAATTCAAACTGGAAACCAATCTGGTTGATTTAGAAAATGCCGTGGATGTTCAAAATTCCCCCTGTGCTTTTGGATCATTCTGTCTTATTTATGACGGCAAAATATTGAGTTATCACCCCATCAGCAAGACCCGATTTGAGAATATTATGAAAAAAGAACTCAAATGACTTAAAGAATATAATCAAATTCTCTGGTGAATAAAATGGAAGTTAAAGTAGTAAATTTTGAAGAAAAATTCTCTAAATTAGAAGAACTTCACTCTTATAGGATCATAGCTCAGATGAATGATTATTATTTTAAAATTGTGAAAGCTAAAAGAGAATTCATCTGGCACACCCACCCTGAAACCGATGAAGTTTTTGTTGTTATAAACGGAGAATTAAAAATAGATTTAAGAGATAAAACAATGCATTTAAAGTCGGGCGATATGGTGGTTATTCCCCAAGGAGTTGAACACAAACCATCTTGTCCTGATGAATGTCATATTTTATTAATTGAACCTACTGAAACAGTCAATACTGGGGATAAAGAATCTGAGCTGACTGATACTGATTTAGAATGGATATAAAAACTTAATTTTAGATCGGAATATGAGGACCATGAAAATAAGAAAAATGATTAAAGAAGATGTATGGGGGTTAGCATCACTTTATAAACAATTTTTGGAATGAAGATTCCTCAATTGCATTAATGGAAGAAAAGTTTATAGGATTACGGGAAAATCCCCACTATATTTTTTTAAGTGTTGTGGAATGTAATCAACTGGTTGGTTCTGTGATGGAGATAAATATATTGCTATAAATAAAATTAGATTTTTTCAACCTTATAAAACTGTTTTTGAAGTGATTGCCCTGAAGTTTATAGGAGATTAAATCACTTTTTAACTACAACCCCCACAATACCACCAATTAACCCTAAAATCAGGTTTATAGTTAATGATAGTTGAATAGTGATGTATCCATTGATTAAAAAGTTATCTGTGACTCCGATGAGGACATATAAAGTTACCCCACCTAGAAGTATTATTGCACTGATTATTAAACCACCAATTATTCCAGACATGGTTCCTATAACTGCCCCATCTTTTTCATCCATTTCATCATAATCTTCAAATCCTTCGCTTAGATAAGCTGCTACAAATCCTCCAATAATTGGCCCTATAAAGAATAATGGGAGAAATAGTGAGGATAAAATAGTAGTTATGATGGCATTAACGGCTGCACCAATCCCAATAGTTTTCCAGTCCATTTAATCAACTCAAATAAGTTTTTGTATTCTTCTATTACATATTCTTTTTTTAAAGACACCATGGGGATTTTATATTGTGGATATTAAATACCTCCAAGGGAAATATTTTTATAATATGAACCCAAACTTTAAAAAGCAGTTCATTTGCCGGGATAGTCTAGTCTGGTAAGGCGCGGGACTTGAAATCCCGTGGAGACTCTCTCCGCCTGGGTTCAAATCCCAGTCCCGGCGTTTAATCTTTTATAAAAACAATCTCTTATTTTAAAATTTTCCTTAACTTTTCATATACATTTCATGTATTTTACAAATTTTTAAAGGTAATCTTCCCCATATAAACTATTAAAAATAAAATTTAGAATGGATGGTGGTGATGTGAGCATATTAATTATAATTGGAATTATCCTGGCTTTGATATTAGTGATATCCTTACTGACCTGGATAATCGGAGTAATTAGGAGTAAAATTTCTCTAACCCTAAAACCAGACGGCGATAGTAAGGGCAAAGCCATTATTGTTTATGATCCGGGCATGACCAGCGGAACAAAAAATGCAGCTTTCTATATTGGTGATGAATTAAAAAGCCGTGGATTTGAGGTTAAATTGGCGGGGGTCAGATCCAGCGATGCTTTAGATTTGTCTGGAGCAGATATTTTGGTGGTAGGAAGTCCTACATATGGCGCCCAACCCACGGGACCTGTGAAAACTTATCTAAATAATTTACAATCACCTGAAAATATTATAGCTGGCGTTTTTACTCTGGCAGGGGCACCTACACAGGATTCTAATGTGATTATAGCTAATAACTTGGAAAATAAGTCCATTCCAGTTAAGGTGTCAACTAAATACGGTGCTTCAGCTATCAGTGCGCCTTCTGATAAAAATATCTACTCTGAATTTGTATCGGAGCTTTTAGGATAAATATTTATTAAAAAACTCGATCAAAATAGGTCATGCTTTCATCCACAGCAGATTTTTCAAAATATCTGCTGATTTGCCAGTTTTAACTGGCTTTCTCCCTTATGATTTTATTAACTCATGGGGTTTCATTGAAATATTTTTGAAAGAACTATTTTCATGATAGGCTTTTATTGAAGTTTTATTTACATAAAATACATGCTAAAATGAGGGAATAATAGGTATTCTTCTTCTTTTTTAAAATTTTTACTAATTTAGCAGGGACTTTATATTTAGGTATTTAGCTAATTAGTTGGATAATTTTGAGGAATTATAATCATGGATTCGTGGGCTGGACTAATCGTAAGATATGGGGCATTGTTAGAAAACACTAATCTTATTCATAGAATTTATTTAATTAAAAATATAAAATATAATTTAGTTGATTTTTGTGAGAAATGTTCAAATTGTGCTGGTAGATGGAAACATAGAAACAAAAGATATTAAAAATACTTTGGAATCTATTGGTTTTAACGTTCCTGCCGTGTTCTCCACTGGTGAAGAAGCATTAGAAAAAATATTTGATATTCGGCCAGATCTTGTTTTAATAGATATTTCGCTGCCTGGTGAAATTGATGGTATTGAACTTGCTCATAAATTTAAAGAGATGGAAATACCTTTTATATTCTCAACGAGTCATTACGATGGACCTATAATTTCCAGAGCAATGAAAACTCAGCCCTATGGCTATCTAGTCAAACCATATGAAAAAATTGAGCTGAAAATAGTCATAGAAATGGCTCTTTATAAAAAAAATGCAGAAAATAAACTCATCTGGACTAAAAACCGTCTACAAATCGGCATGGACATGGCCAAAATGGTATACTGGGAATATGATACTGAAAAAGATCTTTTCACATTCGATGATCAGTTTTATGCATTATATGGTACAAGTGCCGAGGAAGAAGGGGGCAATTTGTTATCTGCCAATGAGTATATTGAACGTTTCGTTGATCCCAGTGCCTATGAATTAATGGAACTGGAACTTAAAAAGACATTCGAAGTGAATGATCCTGATTTTATAAGTACGGTTCGCCACTGGATAATAAGGGGGGGCGGAGAGAGAAGATTTATAATTGTCCGTTTTAGAATCATGTTTGATAGAAATGGTCAAAAAATAGGAACAATGGGGGTAAATCAGGACATAACTGAACAAAAAGTTGCTGAAGATGCTCTGGCCAAATCATTGGATGAAAAAAATATCCTACTTAAGGAAATACACCACCGGGTGAAAAACAATCTCATGATTATGTCAAGCTTACTAAATCTCCAGTCGCGACAGATTAAAGATCAAGATGCACGTGAAGTTTTCAAAGAAAGCCAAAACCGTGCTAAATCCATGGCGTTGATTCATGAGAGACTATACTTGTCTACAGACCTTAAAAAAATAGATTTTGGTGAGTATATACGCAGCCTCGCCACGGATCTATACCACTCAATGGTTTCTGACCCAAACCAAATAAAACTTCAAATTGATGTGGAGGATTTGAAGATTGATATCAACACAGTGGTTCCAATGGGCCTTATTGTCAATGAATTGGTTACTAATAGTATTAAATATGCATTTCCTGACAATAAAAAAGGATATATTAATATAGGACTCTATAAACAAAATGAAAAAATCATTTTGAGGGTTATTGATAATGGTGTGGGTTTTCCTGAAGATTTAGATTATAAGAATACTAATTCATTGGGTTTACAGTTAGTGAATAATTTAATCATACAAATCAACGGCGAATTGGAACTTGATAAAAAAAACCAGGGAACTGTTTTCACTATTATTTTTGAAGAAGCAGAATAATCATTTCATTACCTTAAATGACTCATTATCTAAAGATTGTCAAATAATTCTAAATTTCATAATTATTAATAGCAGGAATAGTTTTAGATTATTTTAAACGATACCTAGTAAATAATAAATAACAATCTTTTTGTAATGGAGATTTTTCAGATGAATCAAAGGCACCAGGAATATGTAGAATATTATCAATCAAGACTGAAGAAATATGAAGATAACCCCCTATATCCTCATTCTTACAATTCTGAAAAAGCATTATATGATGCTATATACAACTCAGAAGATCTTGAAGAATTTGGTCTAAAACTTGAAAAAGAAAATCTTGCGGTTAAAAATGCCATAGCGCTTGTAAAAGATCAGGAAACGGCACGAAAAAATTTACTCATAAAATTAAAAGAAGAAATACGCTTACACGCCCCATTAAGAATTCTTGATATCATTGACTCTATGGAGACAGACGTTGAACTGGTAAATGCCATATCCGAAATTGAGGGTGAAGTAAATGTGGAGATTATTCTGGACTTATTCACAGACCAGCTTCGCTATGACCTGATGGTTTTAGAAGAGATAGAGGTTTATCAGTCTGCAGAAGTTCCTGAAGAATGGAAAAAAGAAATAAATCATGATAATCCTCAAAAAATTATAAATCAGGGCCGCAATGATTGGAAAGAGGAGATTCTTCCTAATGCCCGTAATTGGGATCCACAGTGGAACTACAATTTTGACCTGATATGGGAAGAAAGGCACCGCAGACTCATTCCCATACCAGATGAAGTTCTGGAAAAAAGAATCGAACAGTTCAAAATATACAGGGGAATTTAAAAATGCCTGTGGATGAAGAGATGGCTAATACTATCCTGGACACCTACCGCAACATGTATCGGGAAATGGAAGAAAAGGGGGCAGTTGGTGAATCTTTCCAAAAGATGGGCCGAGCATTGGGCAGGATGGAATCAGTGGCCAAGGAAACTGATGATGTAGCCAGTTTCACAGCACAACTTACCACAGAGAATTTGTTCATTGAGTTCACCAATGCATATTCTGAAACTTTGGGGGTGATGATGAAAGGAGAACACTCTGCTAGTGGAGGGGATGAGTTACTCATGGAGAAAACATTGGATGCCTATGAAAATTCCATTAAAAGCCTAAAAGGCCATCCTAATTATGAACTCCTCAAATCTCCAATACAGGAGTTAATTGAGCTTGGAAAATCGGGATTATCCTATCCTGTTTTTTTAAAAACTGCAGAGGAGAGAGGCCTTTACCAGGCTTTGCAGGGAGATGTGGTTGTGAGGAAAGCCATAATTTCTGATAAAATGTTTGCTGAATTCATGCACCTTCCCCTTGAAGTGGAAAAATACGATAAAATCCTTAAGATTCACGATGAACTAGCAGATCGTTCACAATTTAATTTGGTGGATAGCTTTGAATTTGGATTGGAAAGGCAAAAAATAGATTGGGAGTATGCGCCACTTATTAATAAATGGTCCATGATCATAAGGTCCTGGGAAAAGATGGTGGAGAATGTATATGATTGGCTGGATTCATTCTGCAATTTTGCACCATATGATGAGCGATGGACAGATTTGAGAGGCCATAAATATACCATGAGAAACATTAAACGTACTCAAGAATGCAATCCTGGAATTCTTAAGGCTAGGGAGAAAATATTCCAAGACCACTTCCAGTTGGTATGGGATGATATATTTGGTCATGAAACCTTTTTGAGCGAATATAAAGCCAACCGAGTATGGTATTCCGACGAAACTCTGGAATTGATAAAACAAGCTTACAAGCAGTGCCAACCATTCAACAAACCAGATGTAAATTTGATCCACGAAGCAGAAGCTATAAATTCTCAAAAGAGATATAAAAGACCTGAAGCTTTCCAGTATTCTCCTGAAGATAAAAAAAAGTTCATAGCCCTTTTTGGTAAGGAGAAGTGGGAGGAATTTTTCAAAAAACAGGATCAATAACATAGTATTGGTTAGGTTTGATGGGGGATTAGGGGGAATAATAAATAATCTAAACCTTAAACCGTTTAGTTATGGTCCCTAAATACTTCCATTGTCTCACCATATAATCAATCTCACCTTTTAGATTCTTATTATAAATTTTTAAAATATCGTCTGCTTTTTCACAGGATATTAATGCTTCAGCAGCTGCATAACCACTAAAAAGAGCACTGGATATTCCTTCACCTAAAGGATTTAATAAATTGGCAGCATCGCCTGCAAAGAGAATTCGTCCTTTCCCTAAATCTGTTCTAAAATTAGGTTGTATATGGGGCATTAAACCGGTTTCAGCTTTTTCAAAAGATTCAATTTTTAAATTATAATTGGTTTTAAGATATGAAACAAAACAAGAATGATAATCTTTTTTCTTAGAAGCATCTTTAACACCTACGCCTATAATAATGTAACCGTCTTTCACATTGAGCCATGCATCGTACTGGGAAAGAGAAGAATCTAAAAAAGCATGAAAAAATCCATTATCTAAATCTACACGACCATTACAGAAAGTTTGATAGGTGATAATCTGATCTAAGGGCACGTCCAGAACCCTTCTTTTAATTTTACTTCCAGCACCATCACATACAATAACTGCCTTGGCTTTTTCTACATAACCTTTAAAATGGACTTCTACATAATCCTCTTTTTCTACACAGTTTAATGCTGGAGAGGAAGTTCTAACTTCTGCTCCCGCATATTGGGTTTGCAGAGTCAACCATTCATCAAGTAGATTCCTCCAAATATTGTAACCATCACTTTCGAACTTGAATTCACTGCCTTTTTCATTGTAGATTATGATACCTTTGTTTATAGGTGGACTTGAGAAAACATCCTCTGGAATTTCACCAAATTCTTTTTCTATAATTTTAATTGATTTTTGGATGAGGATTCCTGAACATGATTTTTCCCGGGGTAAATCTCTTTTTTCAACTAGTAAAACAATGTAACCGGCATTAGTGCTTATTTTAGCTGCCATGGAACCTGCAGGTCCGGCACCTATTATTATAACATCGTACACGTTTATTTCTCCAAATGGTGACATCGGTTTATTTATTTTTTAAATTACTGCTTTTATTTTTCTAACAAAAAACTGCTTTTATTTGATTAAAAACAGTAAAATTATGAAATCAAGAAAATAAAAGATAGATTAATTGTATTCATTTAAACTACTCCCTATCTAAATTTTTCCATTCTGCAGGGTTTCTTTAACTTTAGCATCTAAATTGTCGGCATGGTGTAGAGTAATAGCTTCGGGAGTTTGGGGACTAACTGCAGAACCCCAACCATTTTGAACATCACCGTGATGGCTTAAAATAAGGTGCAACAATTCATTAATCAAATCTTCAGATATTTCAATAGTATTCATCTTATTTTTAACCATATCTGCAGAAATAAATAAATGATCCAACATTTTACCTTTTTCAGAATAGAATATGCTGCATGAATCAGACTCATAGGTCTCTATTTTACCAATATCATGGAGAATTGCACCGGAATAAAGCAAATCTTTGTTCAATTCTGGAAATATCACGGATATTTTTTTACATATTTCCAGCACTTCCACAGTATGTTCTAAAAGACCGCCTTGATAATTGTGGTGGTGAAACATGGCTGCTGGTGAAATTGAGAATTTTTTTATAAAAATTTCGTCATCAAAAAAAGATTGGAGAAGATTTTTTAAATGGATATTTTTTATATGGGTTATTGTTTTTGTTATTTTTAATATTAATTCATCTTTATTTTTATTTGAAACCTTTAAAAAGTCTTTAATATCATATTCATTTTCAAAAGTAGAATTTATTTGATTAATGATTATACTAAATCGTCCAGAATTTTTTGGAAATTCATTAGCATTACCCGAGATTTGATATACTTTACCTAAAATAATGGAATCATGAATAGATTCATCATCTGCATTTGAAAAATATCTCCCAATGATATCGCCTGTTTTATCTGATAAAAGGAACTCAACATATTTTTTCCCACTTTTAGCGATTCTAATTTCTTTATTTGAAATAATAAATCGTGATGAAATAGTTCTATTGTCCTGAATATTAGCTACAAAGTCTTCTTCCTTTTTAGACATTTTTTTTGGACCTCATTAAAACTTTTTTTATTTTTGGTTTGAACCAAAATACTGCCCTTAACTATTGTCTCTCCCTGGGAATTAACTGAATTTTGCCACCAATGTAAATGGTTTTTCCATCACTGGGAGTTACCACCATTTGTGAAAATCCCGGGTTATTTATTGATGTATCGGGATTAATATATTGAATTTCTTTGTTCATAAAATCATTCTCCTCAATCTTGTTTATATATTATTAATCAATAATATGGGTGATGTATATGTTAGACTTAAATATGAGGCATGGATTTTTAAAATATTTCCAAATAATTCTTTCAATAAAAAAGTTCAGATAGTGGAGTCTTGTGCCGTTTATAATTAATTATCTTAAGATCAGTGCTATAATATTAATTTGAAGTTTAGCTGTCTAAACTATTATTGCCCATCTAACTTATCTTTAGTATAACAAACATAGATTATCTTTTTTTATCTTTCGTGTTAGTTTAAATTAATAATTTTAAGAAAAAAAGTAATTGGGATTATTTATATTGTGAATTTCGATTTATAATTTGCAAAATTTATTAAATAATGGGATAACACTAATTTTAAGTAAGAATTATTCACACTCCAATTAAATTCATATGGTGGTATGATGGACGTTCTAATTGCGGAATATGAATCCGGCACTATTTTAGATTTAAAAAATGTTTTAGATGAATTGGGACATAATGTAATTGCTGTAGCTTCCAATGGGGAAGAAGCAATCAAATATCTTGAAGATTTAAGTCCTGATCTGATAATTATTAATATTCAGTTAAAAGGGAAAATTAGTGGGTTGGAAACAGGAAAGGAAATAGAATATATTCATAAAATACCAATTATATTTTTAACAGTTTTTATAAAAAATTGTCTGAATAAATCTCTGCAATTGCCAGAGGGGGCTATTGTTTTGAGTAAGCCCCTAACTCAAGAAAATGTGAGATATTCCATATACCGAGCTTTTTCAGGATAATAATCTTTTAAAACAAGTATTATTAAAATTCTAAAAAGCATGATTATTTTTTACTATTAATCTTTTGCAATGATATTTATTTTTTCATTTAAAATTCTATGATATTTTAGATTGGTATTATGATTCACTTAAAAATTTGATATTGGTGGAAAAACATATTTTATATTATAAAATGGGGCAGTAATGTTGGGAGATGATTCAGTATATTGCCTCTGTATCAAACTTGGCATGAGTAAGGACGCGATCAGGTGTAAAATATGAGTAGCATAGAAAAAGTTAAGGATGAATATCCGGAAGAATATTGTACCATACTTGAAGTGGCTTATGGCGATGGGTTTTTATCAGAAGGTGGCACTGAGGCTATTGATAATTTATTGGTAGGATTTGAACTTGAAAATAAAGAAATACTGGATATTGGTTCTGGATTAGGGGGTGCAGCAACATATATTGCTCAAAAACACAGGGCTCTGGTCACTGGCATTGAAATCAACCAACAGATGGTTGATGAATCTAACTGCAGATTAATTGATTCTCTAAAAGATGATGTTAAATTTTTATATTACAATGATATTAACCACCTCCCATTCCCCTCAGAATCTTTTGACCTTGTTTACAGTAAAGGAGTTTTTTTACACCTGGATGTTCCTGATAAATTAGCTTTATTTAAGGAAATTTTTCGAGTTTTAAAAAAAGACTCTTACTTCATAATTGGGGATTGGTTAAGTCCTAAAAATGGGGATTGGGGGGATAAAATGAAGCAGATGATGGAATCTGATGGTTTAACTTTATTTGCAAATACCGAAGAGGACTACCGCCAAGTAATCACTCGAGCGGGATTTAAACTTATTTCTATTTCAGATTTTAATGACCAGTATTTAAAATATAATATGGAAATAGTGGAACACCTAAAGAAAAATGAGATCCAAAAATTATTGAAGAATAAATTCGATGATAAAGAGATTAATAGCACTATTCACGGATATCAATTGATAGTGGACTCTATAAATGAAAAAGAATTATTAGTGCGAAAAATTCTATCTAAAAAGATTGATCCATCATCTTGATTTGGAAATTCAGAGTTGATAAACCTGATTTTTTTATTCCTAAAGAATTATAATTAAAATTATTCTGCAGCAATTTTTAAAAGTATCTGCACAAAATCTTTTGGAATAGAAGCCATGGGGATGTGAGACGTTTTTAACTCGATATAATTCCATTCAGATGGATTTAATTTAATTTTATCCATAATGGGGTGAGTAACTGCATTAAATTCGCTTTCAGTACATAAAATGTATGTTTTATGAATGTCCACTAAATTTCCCGGCTCAAAATCTATTTTTTCAATATACGGGGCATCCGGTTCTAACCCAATAAAAGATAGAGGGTCGCGACCACTAGAATAGATAAGATCAAAGAGTGATTCTCCAGGATTTGGAAGCGCAGCATCAACATACACTAAATGTCTAATTCTTTCAGGAATTCTAGATGCTACCGCTGTAATTATCATCCCTCCATAACTGTGTCCGGTTAATATAACTTCTTTTAGATTATTTCTTATTATTAATGCATATATCTCATTAATATGGTCATTAAGGTGGCTGACATGTTCATCCTGTAAGGTAGGTGAAAAAACATCATGCCCCTGGGCTTTAAGATCCGGCACGATACTATCCCATATCTTACCACCTAAAAGTTTCCCTGGAGGGTAATCATCGCTTTTGGCAAGAGCATTCCATGTCTCTGTGGACATATTTCCGCCGTGAACCATGACAAAGGGAAACTTTTTTTCACTATTCAACAATCCATAAACTCCTTTTTCTGCTTATTATCATTATTTATAATTTCAGTTGCTTTCACGGATTTTCAGGTTCTTCCAGACCTTAGACCTCAACAATATTATTGAAAATACAGCTATAATTACAGAACCATAGATTCCAGACCCAAAAGAAAACACGGGATGGATAGATATTGCAATATATGTTTCTGATGGTACTTGCATCATATCAATAATTAAATGGATTAATACTGCTATCCAAACACTACCTGTTTTTAAAACAGCGTAACTTAAGATGATACCAACTGCAATGGTAAAAAATATCATGGCCACATTTCCCAGAATAGGTTGGCCTGGAAAATTATTTCCAAGTAATATAGTGGGTGTGTGCCATATTCCCCAGATAATACCCAATACTAAAACGCCCCTATATCCACCTAGCAGGGGGAATAATCTGTCCTGGAGATAAACCCTCCAACCGTATTCTTCTCCAAAAACAGAAGGCCACAATAAGAAGATGCCCATAAACATCATATTTATAAATGTAACAAAGAATAAGTAAAGGTTAAATTCCTGGGAAGGAACACCTAACCCTGTAATGTAGTTTAAAATTAGACTAGCAAGGATTACAGTGAATATGGCAACAGGGAGAATGATGTAATATCTGAGATTTTTCCCAATGAATAGTCTGGATGGTTTGAGCCCTCTTCTCCACTGTTTTTTTAAGTGCAGCATAAAAACAGTTAAAAATCCTAAAATTGCAATAACTGATGATGCTAATGGTAAAACACCAATAGTTCCCATGATTGGATAAACATACGTTTCAAAGAAAAATAGAACCATATAACTGAAAAATAATGCGAATACAATTTTTGTTTCTCTAGTCAAGGCAGAGGATTTAAAATAAAACATACAAATTATGGCAGCGGCAGCTGGAAAGAGCATATGCGCCACAGGTGTGAGCCCCCATACTGTGGCGTTAGAAGTTGTTTTTAAGCCATAGATCATGTAAACCATAAAATCCAGCAAATAAGTTGCTGCAAAAGTAATAATTAAAAATACGAACAACTCTTTTTTAAGCTGTCTCTTTTCTAAGAACATTTCAGTCAAGATTCAACCCCCATTTAGTATTTAGCGAAAATCACCTGGATTAATCACATTAGAATCTATATTTGTTTTTCCACCTTTTTTATAACGAAAATCACATTTATCATTCCCTTCAGCTAAGGTTGTAGTCCTGCTAAGTCCCAGTCCACCCCACTCACTTTCTGCAATATCTGTAGCACACATATATGGGACGAATTCATCAGCTCCTTTAGAGTGGAAGAACTTACAAATTGCACATTCTTTAAAATCCAGGCCATAATCAAAATCTTCACCTTCACCATCCACGAATTCATAGACAAAGTTACCAGGATATTCACGCTTCTCAGATTCCGCGGCCAAATATTTTAAAAAACCTATGGCGCGGGGATCATCCATGCTCATGATTTCATGTCTATTCTTTTTAAAGGACTCCCAATGTCGATGGTAACAAAGCTCTCCAATATCCTGCAAATATTTACCCATTCTCTTTAAAACTAGATAAATCGCTAGATCTGGTGTGGTGGATGTAACTGTGATGGTTAAAGGGTTCTTTTCACCACCAATGTATGGAATTTCTTCAAGAAGAGATTTATATTCTTTTTCTATTTCTGGAAGGGCTTTTGAACTGAATTCTCCTCCAAAACGTTTTTCCATGAGTTTTTGAATATCTTTGAGGTCTTCTTGAAATCTTCTTGAAAGTTTAGATTTTTCTTCTGTAGAATAACCGGTCATACTTATTATTTTGTTAGGGATATGTTAAGATTTTTACTAAAACAGAGAGCTTATTGTTAAGTGGATTTTAATACTATTGTTGTGAATCAATTTTTTGTTTTTCAAGTATATTCGCATGTTTTGATTATTTATTAAATCTAGTTTGTAATTATAGGGTATGGTATGAGGGCCTACTTTGGTAATAATTTCGAAATATTTTTAATTAAAGCCATTATAGTTATAATCATTATACAAAAATTTTTAGTATAGATTGGTCTTTTTCACTTTATTTAGTTTTTAAAAGTGCACTATCTCCTTTTTTTTCAGTTATTTCCATTAAGATTTATCAGGCATAAAGGGGGTGAAAAAGATAAGAAGACAAGAAATTACAAATAAAAAAAATACAAAGACATTCAAACCAAAATTATCGATCATAGTAATCTTGCTAGTGCTGTTTTTCCTCTTTAATTTCACTATTTCTGCTGTATCTGCAGATAAAAGTACTATTTATGTGAATGATTCCAGTGGAAATGATAGTTGGGATGGGGAATACCAAGAGTGGTTATCTGGAACTATTAATGGGCCTAAAAAATCCATTAAAAATGCTATCGAAACGGTAAATGATAAAGGTGTAGTTCATATTGCAAATGGAGTATACACTGGTGAAAATAATACCAACATTGTGATTGACAAGAACGTGACTATTATTGGTGAAAGCCAAGAGGGCACTATAATTGATGCTCAAAAATCTGCGCAGATATTCAATGTTAACCCTTACTTAGTTTATAATATGGATGTAAAAATCCAGAATTTAACGTTAATAAATGGAACTGCTGATAATGGTGGTGCTATTTATAATCTTTATGGTACTTTAACGGTTGAAGATTGTACTTTTATAGGCAACACGGCCACTACAAATGGTGGAGCTATCAACAATAACATTAATGGAAATTGTATAATCACAGGTAGTACTTTTATTAATAATAGTGCCGGCTTAGGGGGGGGCCCTATTTAATGTGAATACTATGACGGCTAATTTCAACAGGTTCTACAATAACAATTATTTCACTATGTTTAATGGATTAGGTACAGCAAACTTAGAAAATAACTGGTGGGGTTCCAATAACCCTGATTTTAACAGCTTAATATTCGTTGTTGGTGGTTCAGTATCTAATAATACCTGGTTAAAATTTAGCCTCACGGCAAATCCGCTTTCAATATCTCCGGGTCAAATTTCAACAATCACTTTAGATTTTACCCACAATTCGGCAGGTCAAGATGTTTCGGCGAATCTCATAGGGTTTCCAGTAACCTTTAGCTTAGTGGATGGTCCGTTTGGAACACTAAACGAGCCCACTTCTAAAAATACTACTAATGGAATAGCTTCAGTACTATTCAAGTCACTTATATCTGGAATTCAACGCATTAGTGCAGTTGTAGATAATCAGTATGCGGAGGTTTCCGTAAATAGTCAGGGACCTCATAATACTGCTGATTTGGTGATTACGAAGACATTTGTGGATGCTTTGGGCAATCTCATTGACAACGTAAACTATCAGGGTACTGTATATGTCAAGATTAATGTGACTAATAACGGCCCTAATATAGCAAACGGAGTATATATAACAGATATTTTCCCAGATGAACTAACCCCAATTATAGCATCATCTAAGTACAGTTATGATAATGGGGCAACATGGATAAGCTATTTAACAGATTTTTACGCAAGCATTAATGGCCAATATTTCATTTGGGATCTCATTGATGGTCGTTCTGGAAGTTCTCCAAAACTTTCTATTAATTCTGGCCAATCATTTATTGCATTAATACCTGCCATAAATACGGGGTATGGGAACGCAATAATATCCAACACAGTTAAAATAGATGACTGGCTTTTAGAACAATATGATCCAAACAAAGCAAATAATGTGGCTACTGATTCTTATACTGCAACAAATGCAGTAGCACTAATCACTATGACTAATGAATTCCGCTACACACCCGACGGTCCCGCTATTACCACAGCTAACTTGGGAGACACCATATACACTGTAATCACCCTAATAAACCATGGTCCAGATGTAGTTAGCATATATCTCTCAGAGCTGACAGAGGGTATAGATTTGAATCCTGGGGGAATATCACAAGGATGGATACATACTCAAGGTGTTTTTAATGATGGTGTGGCGTCTATTTATACGAGTTGGGATGTGATCTACACAACAGAACAAATACTTGCAGATATAGAGATTCCTTTATTTTTATCAAATGCAACATTTTCAGGATATGCAACAGTAATCATTAAAGGTGTGGTTACAGAAGTAGGGCGGGTTAATAATACAGCTAATATGGTCTGGTCAGACCCATATTATTCTGGAACACTTCCTTCTGCAACAGCACAATTAACAGTGCCTGGAGCTCACGTCACCTTAGATAAAACTATGACTGGAACACCGGAGTACTGGCAATTGGTGACTTTTCACATCACGGCACATAACAATGGACCCAGCGACGCAGAAGGAGTACAAGTAAAGGACTTATTGCCTGAAGGTTTGACCTATGTGTCTAGCACACCTTCTGGAACCACAACCTATGATGATGCAACAGGTATCTGGGATATAGGAACTCTAGTACTCGGAGGAGCAGATGCCACTCTGGATATAGTGGCTAATGTGACTGGTACTGGTACCATTGTCAACTGGGCAAATGTAACTGCTCAAACCACTCCAGACAGCCGTCCATTTAACTCCACTAATTTCACATTCAATGTGGAACCGGCTTCAATAATCACTATGACTAAGGAATTCCGTTCTACTATTGATGGTACAGCTATTACTACTGCAAATTACATGGATACCATCTATGCCGTATTAAATGTGACTAATAATGGTCCTGACGATGCTACTAACATCAATATAAATGATGTTTTCAGTGGATTTAATTACCAAGGCTCTTATTGGGTTAATTATGGTAGTGGTTGGATTTTCCAGGATACAACTTCACCTTTTAATGGTGTGAATTGGATTATTCCTTCTTTAAGTAATGGAAAATCTATTCTGCTTGCATTGGGAGGTACCGTGGATACTACGGGTGATGATTCAGTGACCAACACAGCTACACAATATGCTCAAGATCAAGACCATGGTGATACTTGGCCTAGTGCTACTGCATCGTTAGATGTTCCTGAAGCAGCTTATGTGGATGTTTCCAAGCAATTTAGAGATTCACCATGGGGTGATATTATAACCACCACACTCTACAAGGACACGATTTATGCAATAGTGAAAGTAGAAAACCAGGGACCTGACTTTACTTCCTTAACTCTTGGGGATTTATTAACTGGCATGAACTGGACTGGAAATTATTACACACTATCGGGTACAATAAATCCATCAGATCCTAATAATTGGGTATTAAATGACCTAGTTAATGTATTTGATGGAACTAATTGGACTATACCTAATTTAAGCTCTGATTTAGGCGGTAATGTTAAACAACTAGCCATAGAAGTAATTGTTAACCAGACTGGTATATTATCCAATTATGCAGAAACAACATCTCAAAGTGCCTATCCTTGCAATGGATTAGACTCAGATACTGCATATATAACTGCTAATCATAGTCCAACCAGTTTAACAGTAGATGATGTGACTGGAAATAAAGGTACAACCGTGAATTTAAAAGCAACTTTGATTGATACTGCCCACGCCAACATACCAATCAGTGGTAAAACTATACTCTTTAAAGTTAATGGTGTTGATGCGGGTACTGCAATTACAGATGTCAATGGCGTAGCTACTTTACCCTACTCTATTAATTTGGTAGGTGGTACCTACACTATAGGTGCAGAATTCGTTACCGACGATCAATATATGGGATCTACAGATACTGGAACACTTAAAGTACCACAATCAAGTATCTATGTGCTTACAACTGTAAGCAACAGTAATCCGACTGTTGGTGAAATCATCACGGTGACTTTTAAATTGGGAAATAATGGACCTGATGCTGCCGATGATGTTGTACTTACTTACATCATACCGGAGGGTATGGAGTTTGTAAGCTTGCAAACTCAACCCGGTTATCCTGAGGGGGTTTATAACCCTGCAACCAGAACTATAACTTGGAATTTGGGAACTGTGCCAATATTGGATCCATGGATTAAAATCAAGTTAAAATCTTTAAAATCAGGAACTTTCATCATAAAACCTACAGTAACTACTTCAACATATGACCCGACTATAAACGAGAGCGTACAAAGTGCAACTGTTAATACAGTTATAAAAGCCAGTGCATACAGCGACACAGTAAGGATGCAAAACACAGGTATGCCATTAAATTACTTAGCAATAGCTGTATTGATGGTGATAAGTGGTTTAATACTACCAAAAATAAAATAAAACCTTTTTTTATTTTTTATTTTTTAATAAGGAAATTTTAATTAGTTATATTGTGTATAATTATTTAACCAAATTTTTTTGCTATTTGAGCAGACTATACTTCCTTTAAATATAGAAAAATCAGTTAAAAATTAAAATAAAGATATTTTTATTAATGAATAAATTAAAAAATTAGTTAATTGGGAGAAGCTGATATGTCTGATCAAATTAATAAATCATCTTTTAGTAAATCGAGATGGTCTTTAATAATCATCTTTTTAATTGTAAATCTACTTTTGATTTTTACTTACAAAAACCCAAATTTACTGGCTATAGATAGCTTTCTGGTAACTGCTATTCTATTCATACTAGCAATTCTCCATGGAAAAGAGAGATACGGGTGGAGAAATATTGCTATTTTCTTTTTGATTACTTGGGTGGTAAGTTTCTCTTTTGAGAATCTTAGTATTGCCACAGGTTTTCCATTTGGGTTTTATCATTACTCTCCTAGTTTGGGTTTGTTAACAGTTCCTTTAATCATAATATTTGCCTATTTTTCCATAGGGTACTTGGCCTGGGCATTATCGCATGTTTTAACTGGACAATATCATAAAAAACTAGAAGGAAAACAAATTTTCATAGTCCCATTTATAGCCGCATTTCTCATGGTCATGTGGGATTTAACTATTGACCCCATATCATCAACTCTACAAGGATTATGGGTATGGACAACTCCGGGAGCTTATTATGGGGTTCCTATCTCTAATTTTGCTGGCTGGTTTCTGGTGGTATTCATTTTCTTCCAGATATTTGCAATATATATCTCGAAGTATGACCATGTAAAAATTGAAAAAGTATTCAATAAACCATATTGGAGTGAAGCAGCAGCTGTTTATGGTATAACTGCACTGGGCACTATATTGTCAATATTCTACCAGTATAATGATATCACATTGTCCATGGCTTTAATCACTGTTTTTACTATGGGCTTTGTTGCATTACTGGCTTTAATTAATATTTGGAATAATGGATATTTAAAGTGATAAATTATTTTTTAAAAAGAAATAGGGGATTAAAATGATGATGGTATCTTTGATAACTCGCCGATTAAAATAAGGAAAGACTTATGGAGACTTTAAAAAAGCATGGCATCTTTTCATGCAATTTTTACTCATTTTACCGAAAAGTATATTACTCGTAAAAAAAAGAAGTAATTCTCTATTTTCACAATTTGACATAAATTGTTTTGATTCTTATTTGCTAAGATGAACTCTATTATTATGTTTAATTTCAATATTAAGGAGTAATTAGTTTATTTGAAGTATAAAAATAGCATACGGTTTTTTAAAGATATAATGGAGAAAAAGATGAGTTCTAATAATCAAAATTTGAATAGTGAAGTGGATCAACGTATATCCATGGTGACTGGGGACCCTAAAAAAGCTATCCGTGCGCTTTCAGTACCTATGATTATTTCAATGCTTTTAATCATGGCATATAATCTTGCAGATAGTATTTGGGTTGCAGGTTTAGGACCCAATGCTCTCGCTGCTTTGGGATTCATTAACCCTCTATTTATGATAGTCATAGGGTTGGGTAATGGATTAGGTGCAGGTGCAACATCATTAATTGCCCGTTGTATAGGTGCTAAAAATAAGAAAAATGCAGATAACGCGGCAATACACTCCATAATTCTTACTCTAGTAATATCTGGAATTTTTACTATATTCACATTGTTATTTCTCCAGAATATTCTCCTCTTAATGGGTGCTGGTGAAACAGTAAATCTAGCTATTCAGTATGGTCAAATCGTATTTGGAGGTTTAGTACTATTTATATTTTCCAGTGTCGCCTCTGGTATTTTAAGGGCCGAGGGAGATGTAAAAAGACCAATGTATGCAATGGCTGCCACAGCTATATTAAATATCGTTTTGGACCCCATATTTATTTATTACTTGGGATGGGGCGTTAGTGGGGCTGCATGGGCCACGATAATATCTTCAACCATAGCATGTGCTTTGATGGTTTACTGGTTACTATTAAAAAGAGATACTTATGTTTCATTTACCCGCAAAGATTTTAAACCAAGCTGGCTTGTAATAAAAGATATTTTGGTGGTGGGTTTACCTGCCAGCGCAGAATCATTCGTAATGTCTGTTTTAGGAGTAGTTTTAAATCTTATATTGGTTATAACTGGTGGAGCAGAAGCAGTGGCAGTATATACTGCGGGATGGCGGGTAGTTATGATGGCCATGATACCTCCGATAGGTATTGGGACTGCAGCCATAACTGTTTCTGGTGCAGCATATGGTGCTCATAAATACCAGAACCTTTCCATAGCACTAAAATATTCTGTTAAATTAGGAGTGGGGATTGCTGTAGTTACCTCATTATTCTCTTATTTCTTTGCAGGGAATATAGCCAGCATATTTGCTTATTCTTCACAAAGTGCATTTATGGCTCCACAAATAGCGGCTTTTCTGCAAGTAATGTGTCTATTTTACCTTACAGTGCCTTTTGGGATCACGGCCAGTTCTATATTTCAGGGCATGGGAAAAGGTGTAACTTCCCTCCTATTAACTGTACTTAGAGAGGTGGTATTTGTTTCCTTTTTTGCCTATCTATTTGCCTTCACACTCAACTGGGGATCATCCGGAGTATGGTGGGGAATAGTTGTAGGGGGCGGACTTGGATGTGTTGTAGCATATATATGGGCTAATTATTACATTAACCGACTTAAAAAGAGTTATGTGAAATAAGATTATCAATAATTTATTTTTCATCTTTTTTCCCCAATTCCACCATTTTAATCAAAATTCTCTCTTTTTCTTCATCAAATTCGCATAAAAACTGCAGATCGAATATATGGAAAACAATGGTACTGAACTTTTTTTCTTGATTAAATAGATATAAATTCGGGGTTTAACCAATAAAGCAGATCTATTAAATTTTTCTGATAATATCAAGCAATTTATGGATCAGCACCTGGAATTTCTCTCAACCATCATTAGATCTTTTTTTCAGCTTAAGCACTATGGAATATCTGTATTAAATTAATCATCATTATATGGAAATTATCCTGTCGATCATTATATTTTGAATATTATCAGTAATTAGTTAATTAACGAACATTTATCTGTTAATAACTAAAAAATAAATATTATACTCTATTTTAGGGAGGTCTATCATGGGAAAAATGTCTTATGTTGTTATGGTGGGGTTTGTGTTGTGTTTGGTAGTTGCAGCATCGGGATGCACGCAGGATAATGGAACAGGAAATCAGACAAGTGGTAAAGTGAATACTACAAAAGATGTGAGTGGAGTTACTAATGTAATATTAACTGGTCCTGGCACGTTAATTATTCAGCAAGGAGATAATGATTCTCTTGTAATAGAAGCTGAGAGTGATATTATGTCAAAAATTACAACTACTGTTGCAGGAAACAGCTTAGCTATCAGTAATTACAATGCTATTAGTAACAGAGCAGTGAAGTTTTATTTGACACTTAAAAATATGGATACAATTACCGGTACGGGTGGTGGGGAAATTCAAGCATCTAAATTGAATACAAATAAACTCATAGTTACAGTGGATACAGGTAAAATAACCCTAGAAGGTAAATCTCGAAATCTGTTGGCTACTATAAATGGTGGTGGGAGCATTCTGGCTGGTGATATGCCAACTCAAACAGCAACTGTAACCATCAATGGTGAAGGTAACGCAGAATTAAATGTGGTAAAAACCCTCAATGCTATAGTTAATGGTGGCGGTTCAATAATTTACCAAGGAAGTCCAAAAGTAACCCAGCAGGTAAATGGTGAAGGATCGGTGAAAAAAAGTAGTTAATTAAGTGAAATCTAAATACTTAGATTTCAAATTTTATTTCTTTTTAAAATCATGTTAATATCATTGCTTAAGATTCTATTTATCTGAATAACTACTTTTTCTGCTTTTCGTAAAAATTTGCTCTAAGATAATCCCATAAAACCAGTATTAAACTTATTAAGCCCATAATCAAGTCTTTTATGTATCTGATGAATTAATCATCGTGTTCCATCACAAATGAAGACATTTAATGAATTCATTTTTAAAAAAGAGAAAAAAGTTTTTATTAGTTTATAATCAATTCAATTAATGATTTCATATTCTGCAATTTTGAATTCATATGTATTCCAGACTTTTGCTTTGAATTTAGAGCCAACTTTAAGTCCAGGGAGTATTTTTTCTTTATTATAATGGCCGTTTATTTTAAATACAAAATATCCATTTTCAAAAGTGATATTTGTAGGGATAATTGAATGGGAAACAGTCTGGTTATTTTGCCAGGTTCCACTTTGTACTCGAATTATCCTGGCGGGCCTTGCAGTATAAGTGAAACCAACAGAAACTTCACGGCCTTCTTCTAAACCTATGGAAGTCCAGTTGAAGTTAGAACCACCTGTCCTAATAATTTTGTCAATTTTAATCAATGCTGTATCATTAGGAACGATTTCTAAACTACTTCCGTTCTGATACGTTTCATTGTCTAAAGATAAAGAAATAACAGTTCCCTCAAAAACTGCGTAAGGGGATAATGCAAGATCTAGTTCATGGCTATGTTTCTCTGCTGAAATAAAAGTAAAAGCCATTCCAATACCAAGTATAATGATTATAATTCCAACAATCCAAAAATATTTCTGATCCATATTATCATCTTTTTCTCTAAAAAAATTTCATTAAATATTAAGTATAATGCTCAATGGGAATTATAAAATACTATTATTTCATGTTATAAAGTTTTTTTCTATTTTTAACTTTATTATTAGAATTATTGTGGTTTAGCATATTAGGTAGATATTTAATGGATTAAACCTTTAAAAATAACTTTCACAGTATTCATTAAACTAGTGAATGTAATTGATCAACTACCAATTAAAATTGTAGTTATTATTTGTGCTGAAAAAAGAAGTCATCAGTCATTCTAAATCTAATAGTTTAATCATTTTTTAGTAAATAATTTATATGATATTAAATAACATTAATATGGGGGACTTGTATCTTTTTTTAAGTCGTTAACTCCTTTTATATAATCTGAGAATTCATCAGATTCTGACTTTATTTCAAGTAAACTTGATATCATGTTTATTAAATGAACATAAAGGAGGTGAAAAACTGAAAAAAACTCAAAAACGACTGACTTTAATAGCACTTACTTTTATTTTCATTTTCACACTATGTGGTGCCGTTTCAGCTGCAGATATCTACGTCAACGACACTGGGGATGATGATAACGGAGATGGATCTATAGAAAACCCTTATAAAACAATCAACTGGGGGGTATCTAAAGCCAACGATGATGACACCATAAACCTGAATGCAGCAATCTTCAATACTTATCAAGACAATGATCATAAAGATTATGATATTACTATTGATAAAAATTTGAAAATAAAAGGCGCAGGCCGCGATCAGACTACTATAGATGCTAGTGGCAATGGTAGGATATTAACCGTGCTTCCAGGATACACATTAATCGTATCTGACTTAACTATGATTAATGGTAAAGCACCGGATGGGACTGCTGGAACATCTGGTGGTGACGGTGGAGCTATCATTAACAGAGGTACACTAACTCTGGAAAACTGCGCCATTACCAACTGTCGCGCTGGTGATGGTGGTGATGGAAAAAATGGTGTATATTTGATTAGGCCTGGTGGTAATGGTGGTGATGGTGGTAATGGTGGTGCCATATATAACACTGGAAAACTAACCATAAACGACTGTATCCTTTCTGACAACAAAGCCGGTAACGGTGGTAACGGTGGTAACGCCTACAACCAAAACGCCCCATATTGGGGTGGTAATGGTGGTAATGGTGGTTACGGTGGTGCAATCTACAATCAAGAACTTATTTTTGATCATATAGGCTGTGAAGTAACTATCACAAGAAGCATAATCACAGATAATTACGCCGGTAACGGTGGTAATGGTGGTAACGGATTTTTCCGTGGTAGTGGTGGTAGTGGTGGTGAAGCAGCCATCTATGTTCGAGGTAATAATATATTAAATTGGGCTTACCTGGATATGACTCGAAGCATACTGAAAGATAACCATCCTGGTACTGGAGGTAGCCGTGGAACTGGAAGTAGTAGTGGATCAAGTGGAAGTGATGGAGAAACTGGCGGAATATTCGCTGATCTTTATTCAGATGCCACAGTACACTATAACTACCTGTTTAACAATGGAGACTACGACATACGAAGACACGGTACTGAAAAAGTTGATGCTCGGTGCAACTGGTGGGGTTCAAATGAAAGCCCGGCTTCCCGAGTTAAAGGACCTGTGAATTTCACACCGTGGTTGATACTCACAATAAGTCCTCTACCAACACCCAATATGTTCTACACCGATACCTTAGAGGTTATTGCTGAAATAACACATACCAATGATAACTCACCATTAATTCCTGGAGGCCCTGTTGCTGATGGAATTCCTATAACCTTCACTGCTGATTGGGGAAGTTTAGATCCAATATCATCTACAACAGTAGATGGGGAATGTAAAACTACTTTCACTGCTGATGGTACATTACCTCTGCCGGTAGATCTTGTGCAGATATTTGCCATTGCAGACAATGAAAACAATGTTAAAACCCAAGTTAACATCCAAAAAATGCCAACAACAATTGAAGTGGAAAATGCTCAGGGGTTTAATGGCCAGAACGTGAATCTCAAAGCTAATTTGAAAGATAACAACGGTGATCCAATTGAGGGTAAAACGGTTATTTTCAAAGTAGATGGGAATCAGGTAGGCACTGCTCAAACTGATGCTGATGGTGTAGCTACTTTATCATACACTATTGCTAAAACAGCAGGAACATATGTGATTGAAGCGCTTTTCGAGGAAGATGATGGATATCTCGGTTCAAGTGACACGAGTACTTTGACTGTAGATAAAACACCAACCAATTTACTGGTTTCCAATATTATTGGTAATCACGGTAAAATTATAAACTTGAAAGCTACTTTAACTGATTACTATGGTAACCCTGTTGCAGGAAAAACTATAGTTTTCAAGGTGAATGGTGCCAATGCAGGCTCTGCAATTACTGGGGCTAATGGTGTTGCTACTTTAAAGTACTATGTTGGTCTTGTAGGGGGAAAATATGCTATAAATGCTAAATTCGTTGAAGACAATATATATTTGGGTTCAACTGGAAAAGGTGAACTTAAAGTACCTCAGTCAAATGTATATGTCATTACGACTATTAGCAAAAAGAAAATTATCCTCGGAGAGACTGTAAAAATAACTTTCAAGTTAGGTAATAAAGGTCCAGACACGGCTGAAAACGTCATATTCACGCTTGTTTTACCGAAAGGATTAACTTTCGTGAGTATGAGTGGAAACCCAAAATATTCATATAATCCTTTAACAAGGACTATAACCTGGACTTTGGGAAATGTGCCTGTAGGTGATCCATGGCTGTACGTCATAGTAAAAGCCACCCAAACTGGATCATTTAAAATCGCTCCTCGCGTAAGTACCATAACCTACGATCCAAACTTGAAAAATAGTGTGCAAGCTGTAAATATTAACATAGTTAAACCAAAAGCAGCAAACGGTACTGTACCTATGCAGAGCACTGGAATTCCTATACATTACTTAGCAATGGCGATGCTGTTAGTCGTAAGTGGATTTTTAGGGTCTAAAAGAAAATAAACCTTTTTATTTTTTTCTTTTTTTTTAAACTTAAATATCGTAGATTTTAAGCAGTTAACTTTTGAATTATTAATCTATTGGGGTTTTTAATCATTTTGCCGGTGTTAACTAAATACTGATATAAAACAAATAATTGTATTGAATTTCAAAATTGGAATATGGTTTGAAAAAGAAAAAGAGGGAATATGGATTTTTTTAATAATATTTAAAATAAGTTTTAATTCAGATTTAAAGCAGATTATTCTCTTCAAATACTTCTTTAGCAGTAAACATGCCATTTAAAGCTGCAGGAAATCCAGCATAAACTGCCATTTGGATTATTATTTCAATTATTTCTTCTTTAGAGCATCCTACATTAAGGGCTGCATTGATATGCACCTTAAGTTGTGGTGTTGCATTACCTAAAGCAGTTAATGCGGCAACGGTTGCAATTTCCCTGGACTTTAAATCCAATCCTTTTCTGGAATAAATATCTCCAAATGGAAATTCTATAGTGTACTTTGCAAGGTCTGGAGCAATATCTTTAAGACTTTCAATAACATTTTCACCGGCTTTTCCATCTATTTTTTTTAATTTCTCAAGCCCTTTTTGGTAACGGTTTTCCATTTTTTTCACCTCTATAAATTAATATTTAAATAAATTAATATATTCCTGTCCGACAATAAATTTTGGCTGTTTTTGCAATCACGTTCTGCTAAATTAAATCACAAACTTTTTATGATATGAATTCAAATCTTAGTAAGCTGTTTGTTAGCCGGGATAGTCTAGCCTGGTAAGGCGCAAGACTGGAAATCTTGTGGAGGTATCCTCCGCCTGGGTTCAAATCCCAGTCCCGGCGTTCATTATTTTTTAAAATTTTTAAGAATCAGTTTTATCTAAACCAAATAATATTAAAAAGCTCTTGTTCATTGCTTATGGTTTTAATAAAAATAGCTTAATTTATTTTACAAGTTTAACTAATTACTATTGATTTAATCATGGATTATTTAATTTGCATAAAGATTAAGAAACCATGAGGTAAACTAAACACCCTGATCTGTATCAACACTTCTCAAAAATAGAAGAATGAAATTTATCTAAAATCTTTCGATAAATGACTTACTTATATTTATCTTTTAAATAATGCTTTTCGGATTTCTTGTCATGACAAGGGTTTTTATTCAATGAAAAAAAATTAATTAAATGAATTAATTCTCAAATGATTCTGTATTTAGAATTAACTTATAAAAACCTGAATTAACTCAAAATATATATTGACTTAATCTAAAAAAGAAGTGATTTAATTACCGTAACTTCAATATCATAAATATAAAATTTGCCGAGATAGTCTAGTTGGGTAAGGCGCAGGATTCGAAATCCTGTTGAGCTATCGGCTCGTCCTGGGTTCAAATCCCAGTCTCGGCGTTTGATTTATATTTATTTAACATTTTTCATTGTTTATTGTGATTAACGAGAAAAATTAACTGTTAGCTACTTTTCTTCTAAGTGATAGTAAACTATCAAAAATTGGCAAAATGAAAGAACCCACTACTTTTGTTTTTAAACCAAATCCGCGTCCACCTAAGTCTTTAGACACGGTCTCTAATAATTCTGGAATATCTAATTTTTGAGGGCATGCTTTTACACATTTTCCACAATCAATACAAAGCCCAGCATGTGTTGCCCCATCATTAAAAACACCACCCATTCTTAAGATATAAGTAATGCCTGCTGTTCTATCCTTGAACAGGTACTTTTCATTATAAAGATCAAAGCATCCAGGGATATCTATGTTTGCAGGGCAAGGGAGACAATAACCACAGGTAGTACAGTTGATTTTCATTAAATTAGAATATACTTGTTTAACTTCATTATACAGTTCTAACTCGACTGATGTTAAAGAATTTGGTTTAATATCGCCGGCTATTTGCAAATTTTCTTTCAACTGATCTGTACTGTTCATTCCAGAAATAACACATGTGATTTCGGGATGATTGAGAACCCATCTCAATGCCCAATTGGCTGGAGTTCTTTGTTTTTTAGAGTTGGCCCATATTTTTTCTGCTTGTGGAGGAATGTCTCCAGCCAGACGACCTCCTTTTAAAGGTTCCATAGCAATAATCCCCATACCTTTAGAGTGAGCATATTTCACTCCTTCAATTCCTGCCTGACTGTTTTCATCCAGAAAATTGAATTGTAACATGCATACATCCCAATCGTAGGCATCTACTATGGGTTTAAAGGATTCCTTGTTGTCATGGAAAGAAAATCCAGAATATTTTATTTTACCTTCTTTTTTAGCATTATTTAGAAATTCTAAAATTCCAAGTTCTTTCAATCTTTCAAAACTGCTTTTACCAATACTGTGTATAAAATAATAGTCAATATGGTCTGTTTTTAAGGTAGCAAGCTGCTTATTTAATATATTGTCCATGTCCTCGTATTTTTTAATTGACCATTGAGGCATTTTTGTAGAAATTTTAACTGTATCCCGGTATTTTCCAGATAATATCTCTCCTAAGAATGATTCGCTACCTCCCCCATGATACGGTACTGCTGTGTCAATGAAGTTCACGCCATGGTCGATTGCATAATAAATCTGTTCTTTAGCTTTTTCTTTATCAATCATTCCATTTTTGGTAGGTAAGCGCATGGCTCCAAAACCAAGAGCAGATAATTTGTCTCCTGTTTTTTTAATAGCTCTTTTTTGCATTTATTAACACCTCATAGACTGACCTGTCAGTCTAATTTTCCACTTTAAAAATATCTTTAACATGAAATTCCATCCCAGAACAAATCAAAGGCCATATCTTTATTTTCAGGGTTTAATTTTTCAGGGTATTTTTCAAAATAATTGATGGTGGCAACTATGCTACCCCATAGAAAATCCATAATCAGTTCACAAGAAACATCTTTAATCAATTCCTTTTTTATACCTATAATATATGCTTCTACCACACTTTCTGATCTGGTTTCTATTTCTTTTTTAGTAAGGGATGTAATATAAGGTGAGCAGTGAAAACTGAGAATAAACTGAAACATTTCTGGCTTATTTATTCCAAAATCAATCAGTGTAGTCCACAATGATTTCACATTGTCTTTAAGGGATTCATCTCGGTTGTAACTGCTACTAATTTCATTGAGCATGCATTCTTTAGAATATAAATAAAGCCGATTAATTAATTCTTCTTTTGTTTTGAAATAGTGAAATAATGTGCCGGTGGCTACTTCTGAGGATTTTGCAATTTGTGCTGTAGAAGTACCATGAAAACCCCGCTCTACGAATAGTTTTAACGATGAATTAAGGATACGCAACTCTTTTTCTTTCAACCGTTTCACCTTTTTCCCATATTGTTAGATTGATTAGTCGGTTTAGTATTTAAATATTTTGTTTTTTTAATGATAAGTCTTAAAAATAGTTTAATATGACTTTAATCTGTGTAATGCGGTTCTTTAAATGTAATTTCAAAATCAGTCCCATTTTCTCGATTTAATTCAATTTTTCCATCAATTTGATTAGTTAAGTTAGTAACCAATTGCAATCCTAAAGTAGTTGTGTTGAAAATATCTAAATCTCTGGGGATTCCCACCCCATCATCTTTAATTCTTAAAATAAATTCGTCACCAGTGTGTCTGAAAAATATTTCAATGTCTCCGGATTCGCCTTTAGGAAAAGCATATTTCATGGAATTAGTAATAAGTTCATTAACAATAAGGCCCAGTGGGACTGCAGTATTTATATCCACCATTTCATTTTCAACATTCAATTTAAGATTTATTTTAGAAGGTTCAAGCACATATGTATGAAAAAGGTCACTGCTTAATGTTTGAATATAATTGCCAAAATCAATTCTTTTTAAATCTACAGAATTGTAAAGCCTTTCATGGATTAAGGCCATGGATTTAGCTCTATTCTGACTTTCTTTAAACACATCCAGGGCTTGTTTATCTTTAATTAACCTGGATTGTATATTGAGTAAACTAGATATAACCATTAAATTATTTTTAACCCGGTGATGGATCTCTTTAAGGAGCATTTCCTTTTCTTCAAGTGATTTTTTAATTTGCTCTTCCATTGCTTTTCTCTCAGAAATATCATAAAGTATGCAGTGTGTGCGCTGGAATTTACCAGTTTTCGGATCTTTTTGAGCACTACCTGTTAGTAAAATTGTTTTTGTCGTTCCATCTTTTTGTGATAATTCAATTTCAATATTATCGACCCATCCTTCATTTTTTAAACGGTTAAATTTTTCAGGGAACTGATCTACAGTTTCTTTTGACCAAAAATCACTGAATTTTCGACCCAAAATTTCAGATGGAGGATAACCTAATAAATGAGAAAGCTGTTCATTAAAATCGATATACTTTCCATTAATATCCAATGATTGATATGGTACTGGATTATTTTCAAAGAGAGATTTGAAACGTTTCTCACTAGTTTTTAATTCTTTATAAGCGTTTTTTAAATCAGTAATATCTAGCACTGAAGTAACATATTCTTCAGAATTAGGAATTTTATCCACGGTAATTTTGGTATTATGTATATTCCCTTCCCGATCGATAAATCTGGTTTCATAGCTTTTAGGTGCACTGCTCGGTTTTTTTTCACGGATCTTATGGTATTTCATCATTTTTTCTAAATCATCAGGATGAACAAAGTCGATCCATTTCAACTTATTTTCAATTTCTTCAGGAGAATAATGAAGTAAATTCTTTATTTGCCTATTAATCAATGTAACAATGTTTTCTTCATTGAATATAGCTGTTGCAGCACCAGTAGTTTCAAATATTGTTCTAAAACGTTCTTCACTTTTTTTAAGAGCTATTTCACTTTTTTTGCGTTCTGTGATGTCTCTTATAGATCCTTCAATCCCAACAGGCTGATTATCATTATCTAAAAGAAGATGTGCATTAACTGATGCATTTATTATATTGTCTGCACGGTCCTTTAATTCTAATTCATAATCAGAAATTTCTCCTTCCTTTTCTATGATTTTTAACATTTCATCTCTCTTTTGAGGATCGGAATACATATTTTTCGCGGGCTGGCCAAGCAGCTCTTCTCTTTTAAATCCCGAATATCTTTGGATAGAAGGGCTGATTTCGATTATATTTCCCATTAAATCGGTTTGATAAAAGACATCTTGCACATTATCGAAAATTTTCCTATATTTTTCTTCACTCTTTTTAAGAGCTTCCTCTGCCATTTTCATTTCTGTTATATCTTGATTTGCACCAAAAATTTTTATAGTTTTACCTGTGTCATCTTTTAAAATACTATTTCTAACAACTATAAAACGCTTTTCACCATCAGAGCGGATTATACTGTGTTCCAGTTGATTGGTGTAGTTTGGATCGTCAGTAGTCAGTGTTCTTTCAATCTCTTCACGCACTAATGGTAATTCTTCTGGGGGTAAAAATTTATTTGCATAATCTTTAGAAGACATATATTTGCCTTCTTTCTTGGCACTGGTGCCGTATAATGAATAAAATTGATCATCAAAGGTAAATGTATCTGATTCTACATCATATTCCCAACTACCAATTTTTGCCAGATCTAAAGCAACCCTTAGTCTAATTTGAGTAGTACGCAATAATTCTTCTGCTTTTTTACGTTCAGATATGTCCCGTAAATAACCTTCAATTCCCTGAGGTTGATTATTTGAATCATATATGATGTGTGCATTAGTTGATGATGAAATTATATCTCCCGTTTTGGTTTTTAAGTTAATTTCATAGTCAATAACTTCGCCATTTTTTTTCATGGCATTTAATAATGCTAATCTATCCTCTGGGTTCTCATATGCTATTTCTACAGGTTTTCCAAGAATTTCTTCTACTTTATAACCAGAATATCTCTCAACAGAAGGACTAATCTCAGTTATAATCCCCTCATTATTTGTTTGATAAAAAATATCCTGCACATTTTCAAAGATCTTACGATATTTCTTTTCACTAGCTTTCAGCTTTTCTTGAGTTTTTAAAAGATTTTCATTTGAAGTTAATTCTTCAATGAGTTTTTGTTGAGAAGTAACGGTCTTTTCTAAATTAGAAATAATATTTTGTGATTTCTTCAATTCAGCAATGAGCTCTTTTTCTGTATTCTCTTTTTGCTTCATTGTAAACCCTTCAAATATATAAAAATAATAAATGTATATATTTTGAATTTTATTATTAAATAATTTATTTATAAAAATCAGGATATTCTAATAATTTATTTTAAATATAATAGAGTTTTTTAATCAACAAATGTAAAAATAAATGATTAAATGAACCTAGTACAATTCATGGATGGAGTTTGAGCTATATTTCATCAATAAATTGAAATAAAAACGAATTTAGCCAGGTAATATTTAACTAACTGATCCCCAAATATTTTTGACAATAGGGATATTTTTTGCTAAAACAATTAATAATAAATAAATATTAATACATATTAGTTGTTAAAGGGGTTTTATCATGGAAATAAAAGAGAAAACTACGGATAAAGTGAAAGTCGCTTATATGGTATGTTCTGGGTCTTATGAAAAGATTCCTGATTACATTCAGGAAGTTGGTAAATGGGTGATGGAAAAAGAACTGGAAATGACGGGTATGGTCTATGGGACCTATTTCAATAGTCCTGAGGAAGTCAGTGAAGAAGAACTTCAATATGAAATTGGATTTTCTTTTAAAGGGGAAGTAGGAGAAGATGAAACAATAAAAATCAAGGAAATTCAATCAAAAATGGTTTTAACAGCTATTCATAAAGGTCCTTATACTGAAGTAGGTCCGGTAATCCATGGTATTGCTGAATATGCCATAAATAATGGGTATGAGATTGTAGGGCCTGTTACCGAAGTATATTTAAATGACCCGGCAATGGTTGATGCAGGTGAACTACTCACAGAAGTACAGTTTCCAGTTATGAAAAAATAGCAATTGCATGTGGTTATCAAATATCTTCTTTAAAAAGGAGTAATGCTTTAAAATCCAATTTGTGGGGAATTAAATGAGTCATGATAATACTACGCCGTATATCTCAGAACTTTATGATGCGCATGTTATAAACACACTACCTTATTATGCATCTTATCATCAAGAAACCATAAATCTAATAAAATCATTACCTGAAAAACCAAAAATTTGGATGGATACGGGGTGTGGAACAGGGTCTCTTATAACTAAGGCACTTAGAGTTTTTCCAAAAACTCAGTTTCTTCTTTTAGATCCTTCTGAGGGTATGATAGACCAAGCTCAGAAAAAATTTTGCACTTTAAGTAAAAACCGAATAAAATTTTTAGATCCGTCCCCCACTCAAGATTTCAGTCAGAAACTTGATGAAAAAGTAGATGTAATTACTGCAATTCAATGCCACCATTATCTATCTAAAAATGACCGAAAAAAAGCTGTAAATATTTGTCATGATCTTCTTAAGGATAGAGGGGTTTTTGTAACTTTTGAAAATATCCGCCCTCTCACAGAAAATGGGGTGGAGATCGGTAAAGCCTATTGGAAAAATTTTCAGCTTGAACAGGGAAAAGATGAAGAAGAAATAGACGCTCATCTTGCTAGATTTGATGTTGAATATTTTCCCATCACAGTGGAAGATCATCTTACTCTTTTAAGAGAATCTGGATTTAGATTAGTAGAAATATTATGGTATTCTTATTTGCAAGCTGGATTTTATTGTATTAAATAGTTTAGGGGCATATGATGTTAGTGAATAGATTATGTATTATTCTCACTATTAATGGGGTGTTTTAATGACTAATAAGGATACTGAAATGTATTATAATCAAGCAATGGCTTTTTTAGGGCAGGGTGAAACTGAAAAATCTCTAGAATTTTTTGATAAAGCATTAACTTTTGATAAAGATTATACTCCCGCATGGAATAACAAGGGGATAGTTTTTTTAGATAAAGGGGACTATGAGCAAGCATTGTACTGTTTTGAACAGGTTATCAAATTAAATCCTAAAGATCATATGGTTTTGTATAATAAAGGATATGTTCTACTGATGCTAAATCGGTTTCAGGAATCTGTGGACGTTATGGGATTGTTTTTAAAAAAATATTCTCTTAAGGATGATTTTTATAAATATGCTCTTTTTTTACAAGCCCAGGGATTTTATAATCTTCAGGAATACATGCAAGCCAAAATATTATTAGAACGAGTTATAAAAATTGATAAAAATTTCAAGGAAGCAAGTGATCTTTTAGATCAACTTTTAAAGAAAATAAAGTAATTCTTTAATATTTGGCTAAATTTTCATCTTTTTAACTCTCTTTTAGTTTGAAAAATCTATTTTTTCCCGTTTCACATAAGCCATACCCTGGAAAATTGCAATTAATTTACCTTTATTATCCGTTATTTCAATAGTGTATGTCCCAAGTTTGGGGTTGCGGGAAATCTCTTTAGCTTCTGCAAACAACGTTCCGTTTATAGCTGCTGTCATAAATGAAATATCTGCATGTATGGCCACTGAAACATATTCATGAGAATTTGCTGCTGCTGCAAAAGTTAAATCAGCTAGAGTGAATATTGCTCCCCCATGAACAGTTCCAATACCATTTAGATGATTTTCTGTAATTGGCATCTTTGCTTTAGCATATCCTCTTTGTACTTCTATGAGCTGAATGTTATTATATTCTGCGAATTTATCTTTTTTGAAAAATTGTTTTATATGCTCCATTTTAATGCCTCTTGTACTGAATTTTTTTATAGTAATATTTTTTCTAAGTCAGGGGATATAAATTGTTTTTTATATATTAATTGTATAATGGGGATACTATGACTTATTCTAAAATAAGGTGAATGTGGCATGATTTGGGCATAGTTATATAAGATATGTTTTAGATACAAAAAGTAGTTATAATACAATTAAGATTTTAGTATGTGTTTATTAATTTAAAATAAATTATTTGAAGATTGACATATACTATAAAAATATAATGAATAAATAATATAAACTTGATTTAGAGGAAAAAAATGCATAATAAAGAAAAATTTTCATTTAAAGATTACTTACCTATAAAAACAGGCAGTTCTGGAGCAAAAAGTATGGGTCTTTTAGTGGATGGTCCAAATATGCTTCGTAGAGAATTTTGTTCTGATTTGGATGTAGTTAAAGCTTTGATAATTGAAAAAGGAAACTTAAAAGTTGGAAAAGTGTTACTTAATCAGTATGCTTCAGATAAACTCATTGAAGCAGTGGTAAATCAGGGATTTTCCCCAATGATTGTAGCTGGAGATGTAGATGTGCAACTGGCAGTGGAAGCATATGAACTAATTAGAAATCCCAATATTGATGTTATTGCTTTGATGACCCGTAATGCAGATTTCTTACCATTAATTAATATCGCTAAAGAACATGGAAAAGAAACTATTGTTATTGGTGCAGAACCGGGGTTTAGTATTGCTTTAAAAAATTCTGCTGATGAAGCAATTGTTTTAGAAACAGAACCAGTTCCTGAAATTAACCTAAATTAATTATATTCTTAAGTTGAAATTAGTAATTATCATATTTTACTTTTGAAAAAAAATTATTAATGTGTTTCTATAATGAGTTACACAATTGCACGGCTTTTTTAGCAGCGGATTCCATGGATGTTTCAAATGAAATACCGGCTGCATCTAACAATCTTTGACCTTCTTTTTCATTAGTTCCAGTGAGCCTTATAACCAGTGGAACTTTTCTTTCGGATTCTTCCAGGGTTTTAATCACTCCTTTAGCCACATCATCAGCACGGGTAATCCCTCCCAGAACATTTAAGAAAATTACTTTAACTGGGGAATAAGAAATTACAAGATTAAGAGCTTTTTTTATAATGTCCGGAGATGCTCCACCACCTATGTCTAAAAAAGTAGCTGGTTCTCCTCCATTGAGTTTAATCATATCCATGCCAGTTAAGGTTAAACCTGCACCGTTTCCAATGACTGCTATGTCTCCTTCTAGTTTAACAAATGCAAATTCTTCTTCCTGATACTCATCTAATTCCATAAATTCTTTATGTTTGTATAGCGAATCGTCTTCTAATTCTAATTTAGCATCTGCGGCAATTATTCCTTTATCTGTAATAATTAATGGGTTGATTTCAGCAAGTTGGGCATCATATTTTTGGAATACTTGATAAAGTTTCCAGATTATACTCCCTACGGGAGATATGAGTGAACTACCCACCCCCATTTTACGAGCAATTTCACGCCCTTCGTATGGTAAAAATTCATCCAAAGGATTAATATGATATTTAACGATTTTTTCAGGGTTAGTGGATGCCAGTTCTTCGATTTCAACTCCACCTTCAGCACTTGCCATAATGAGAGGTTTTTTATTGGCACGATCAAAGGCTACACTAACATAAAACTCTTTTTGAATAGATACTTTTTCTTCTACAAGAAGTATATTCACTTTTTCTCCTTTAATCTCAGTTGATAATAATTCTTCAGCTACTTCAACTGCATTTTGAGGATCTTCTGCAAATTTTATACCTCCTGCTTTCCCTCTTCCCCCTACCAACACTTGCGATTTTAAAGCTACAGGCTTATCCATTTTTTCAAATATTTTTTTAACCTCGGAGGTATCGCGGGCAGTGTAACCCTCAGGTATCGGAATACCCTCGTTTTTAAATATTAGTTTAGCATTATATTCGTAAAGTTTCATGTTAAAACCCTTAAATAATTTTTAATTGCTTTTATTCAAAGAGAGCAACTCCGGCTTCAAATGCAGATAGATTTTTAGATTCAGTTCCAGGAGGAACACTATCTTTAATTGCATTTTCCGCGGCTTCTATTGATATAACATTTGTAATTTTAGTTATAGCTCCAATCATAACTATATTAGCGACAATGCTAAGTCCAACTTCTTTTTCAGCAGTCCTGGTGGCTGGAGCTTTATAATATTTTATGTTGTGTTTGTTTATAAACGGAAGAATTTCTTCTTCAACAATCATGTCAGGGTCTACTATTAATGTACCCCCGTCTTTTAAATCATCAAGATAAGCCATCATGGCTTGATGGGACATTGCTACAAATATATCGGGGTTTTGAACTTTAGGATAATCAATTTCCCCATCGCTAATCACTACTTCTGTTCTGGAAGCACCACCTCTTGCTTCGGGCCCATAGGATTGGGTTTGAACAGCATGGATTTCATCGTATAATGCTGCAGCTTTACCTATTACTATTCCGGCCAGTATAATACCTTGACCTCCAAATCCAGCGATTCTAATTTCTTTTCGCAATTTAATCATCTCGAATATTTAATCTGCACGGTAAGCTGATTTTAAGGCATCAGATTTTTTACCATATTTTTCTTCAATTAATTTGTAAAGTTCTTGGGAATATTCTTTTTGTGGCTGATTGGAAAATTCGCCAACTATTATCTTTCCTTCCAATTCCTCAACACTCATTTTATCTGCTTTTCGTTTATTGATGCTGTTTTCTTTCATCCATCTCATCATTTCTAAAGGAGATTTCATTTTATTTTTTCGCCCATAATAAGTAGGGCACTGAGAAATTACTTCAATAAATGAAAAGCCTTTATTTTGCATTCCCTTTTTTATGGAATTTGCTAATTGTAATGCATGTGATGTTGTCCATCTGGCCACATAACTGGCACCTGCTGCAGTTACTAACTCTGAAAGATCAAAAGGCCTTTCAAATGCTCCATATGGTGCTGTTGTCCCATAACTTCCCTGTGGGGATGTGGGGCTGATTTGCCCGCCGGTCATTCCATATATGCTGTTATTAATACAAATAACTGTGAGGTCGATATTCCTTCGAGCTCCATGAATAAGATGATTTCCACCAATAGCAGCGGCATCTCCATCTCCAGAGAACACTACTACATTTAAGTCGGGGTTTCCCAATTTGAGACCTGTTGCAAATGATATGGGTCTTCCGTGTGTGGTGTGCAGGGAATCGCATTTGACATAACCTGGAATTCTTGAAGAACATCCAATACCAGATACCATGGCTATACTTTCAAAGTCAATTTCCGCTATTTCCATACCTTTAAAGAAGGTATTTAGCACTATACCGTTACCGCATCCTGCACAAAAAATGTGGGGAAGTCTATCCTTTCTCAAATATTTCATAAAAGGACTTTCATTTTTTTCTTCCATTTCCACAACTCCTAAGTGTGATATTATTATTAATATTTTTAAATAAAATAGTTATTTCCCTATTTTTGATATTAAATACTTTTTTCGATTTTTGATAGTATTTCAAGGGGTTTATGTATTTCTCCACCAATTTTAGGCATTAATAATACTTCGGCCTGCCCTGCAGCAACTCTTTGGATTTCGTAAAACATCTGACCTAAATTCATTTCCACTACTATTAATTTTTTAGCACTTTGGGCTGCCATTTCTATTTCTTTGTCCGGAAAGGGCCATGGTGTGTCTATTTTGATGTATCCAGCTTTTATTCCTTCATCTCTAGCCTTTTTTACTGCTGTTGCGACGGAACGAGATGGGGCCCCATAAGATATGAGTATGATATCTGCGTCGTCACAGAATTCTTTTTTAATACTAATAATTTCGTCTCTATTTTTAAGGATTTTATCACAGAGCCTTTTTACCAGTTTAGAATGGTTGGTTGGATTTGATGCATCAGGATAACCGCGCTCGTCGTGGGTTAATCCAGTTACATGTAAATTATAACCATCTCCAAATGAAGGCATTTTGGCGGTTCCGTGAGGATCAGCATAATAGGGTAAAAAATTTTCTTTGGATTCAGAGGGCATTTCACGTGGTTCAATATGAACTTTATCTGGAATAGTGATTTTTTCCCTCATGTGACCTACGATTTCATCGCTTAATACTATAACTGGAACCCTATATTTTTCAGCTAAGTTGAATGCCTGAACTGTAAAATCAAAACATTCCTGTACTGATGATGGAGACAATGCAATTATTTCATAATCTCCATGTGAACCCCATCTGGCCTGCATCATATCACTTTGGGCTGCCATAGTGGGCTGTCCTGTTGAAGGAGATCCTCTTTGAACATTTACAATAACCAGTGGAGTTTCGGTCATTGTAGCATAACCTATGTGTTCCTGCATTAATGAAAATCCGGGGCCTGATGTGGCAGTCATAGCTTTTAAACCACTCCAAACTCCACCAATAGCTGCACCTAAAGCGCCTATTTCATCTTCCATTTGAATAAAAGCCCCTCCTTCTTTTGGAAGGAAGAGAGCCATATCTTCAGCTATTTCTGTGGAGGGAGTAATGGGATAGCCTGAAAAAAACCTACAACCTGCCTTAATTGCTCCACGAGCACATCCTTCGTTACCCGGAATGAAATATTTTTCACTCATCTGTTTCATCCACCTGTATAGCTTGGTCTGGACACATTAATGCGCATAAATTGCATTTTGTGCATTTTTTTTGATTTTTAGGGAAAGGAATACGCACGCCTTTGTCCGATGTCTCTGATTTTTCATAGACTCCTTTAGGACAAAATTCCATACATATGTCGCATCCCTTGCATAAGTGAGGGTCTAATTTAATCATACCAATCTTTCTCATTTTTTTCCATATATACCATAAGTTAGATTATTCAGATTTAAATAATTTTTTTAAAAATAAGTATATATTTTATTTTTTTTGCATTTGTTAATAGAACATTTTAAAACTAGTATAAACTTATGTCACTGAATATAATTGATTATTGAGGTGGGGATGTATTTGATGATTACTCATTGCTTTTTATCTTTTCTACATACATCAAAGGATATTCTAATTCATTGATATATTCCATTTTAATTAAAACATAGGCTTCATCAAACTCTGATATAATTTGTACGTTTAATATATCTCCACTTAGTGAAATATAGTCAAATTCACTATTCAATTCCCCCAATTTTTCCAGATTTATTTCAACCTTAACATCACTTATACATGGTTGCAGTTTAAGAGAATCTTCCATAGTTTTTTCGAGTTGGTGGGCTGTAGCTGAGCTTACAGGTGTCCCTATAAACTGATGGAATAAAGCACCCATACTTATTCCGCCTTCAAATATTGCCCTTTCTCTATTTGAAAGATTACTAAAATATTTTTCATTAACCCCATTTTTTTCATTTACATTCATTTAATCACCCACCACTCTTGTTGGAATTTTTGTTATTATTATAATGAAGAATTTTGAAACTTTAAATATATTAAATCTTTCAAATTCCCAGTAAATTGTTTATAGTGGACAATTGGGAACTAATAAAATCTGGGGGTATAGGGAATAAATAACCTAATACTAAAAATAGGGTGCATCCAATCACTGCACTTAATAATATGATTTTGTCTTCCTGAACTGGGTAAAAATAGGTTAAAACCAAACCACTAAGTAAAAATCCTACTATGATTAGCAAAGCATAGTAATTTTGAGGATTATCTTTATAAACTTGTTCTGATAGAGGGGATATTTTTGTAAGATTACTTTCTACTATTAAACGCTGTCTGGAGGATCCTAAGGGGTGGCATGTGATTAAAAAGAGTTTTTTGCCTTGTTTTATTGATATTCTGTATGATGCTGGAACTATAAATGTTTTGGAGACAACATATTCTGCTTTACCAATACCTGGCCATTCTAAGTATATTTTTTGGCCGACTTTAAGTTTATCTAATTCCATAAATGGCGATCCATACATGGTTCTATGTCCAAATATGATTACGGTTCCTTTATTGGGTTTTTTTGATTCTGGCTCGTGATAGACTCCATAAAAAACTGACTTGTTGTTGATTTTTTCAGTAACATCAATTGATGGAATATTCACCAATGGAGTATTAGATGTGTTATAATGTTCTGTAACAGATACCTGGGATGCATAATAACTTACATCTATTAAACAATACATGGATATTATCAGCATGCCTAAAATGATAAAAATAGTCGATATTCTCATTGTTACGCCGGGGTCTGTTTTTTAGAATTTATTGTATACAATTGGTAATTTATTACTTGTAATTAATTAGGTTTTAGAATTCAATGTATAATTAATTCTTAATTGTGAATCTTTGTATATTAATAGCACCATGACTTATTACATTATTCTCTTAGATTAATAATAGTATTTATAGTTAAGGAATTTAAAATTAGTATTTTTTAATAAAAATAAAAAAAATAAGGAGTTTATTTACGCATGAATTTAGCGTAACCGACTCCTGCAGCAGTAACCAATGCCCCTACAACTAATAGCCCATAAGGAACTCCAGTTTGTTTTGTTGGAACTGATGATGAACTGGATTTGGAACTACCACTAATGCTTTTGGAATAAGCACTGGATGTTGGTGGTGCACCAGATGTGGATGTTGGCCAGGTATATGTATATTCAAAGTGTTTTGAAGAACTGCTTCCTGCAGCCCAAACAACATCCCATGTTGCTATATTTGCATCAACAGCAGTTCCTTTGTCAACAAATGCTTTGGGGCTGCTGTAAGTTAATTTTGAGTTGACCGGAACTATTGGTGCTCTCACTAACCCTTCTATCTTCTCATCAAATGAATCATTTTTAACTAAATTGAATGTAAAATGACCTTTCCATTTCTTAATATCTAAAGTCGGGTTTAAGAGTTCTAATTCGCTTGGAGAGAACCATGAAGCCATAAGTCCGGGTTCATTAATCAGCGGCCAATAAGTTGCATTATCTGAATCTTGTTTTACGATGTACACTGGGATACTACCCATTCTACCGGTGGCATACAATTTAAAACACACGGTCTTAGTGGATTTTGCCGGAATCTTCCATCCGTAATCTCCACCAAGTTCACCATATCTCGATTTAATCATTCTAACAGCTTTTGGATCGGCCCAAGCTATTTTCCAATAGATATATTCTCCGTCTGCTAGACTACCCTGATAAGCCTGGCTCATTTTAAAATATTGGACATGGTCTGCTGTGTTTTTTATGGTAACCTTTATGGTGGCAGTTAAACCGGAATACTTAACTGCAGTGTAAGCTGGATCTTCACTAACCCAAACTTGTGCTGCAGATGCTACTCCTCCAAAAATTATCATTACTATTGCTATTAAGCATATTTTGTCTATGAGTTTCATATCATTGACCCCCGTAGTTAATAATAATATATAAATAAAAAAATAAAAAAGTTTTGGTTGATTTTATCAACCATATATTTTTCGAAGTTCCTGTATCATCCATGTAGGTGCTTGCTGTGTTGGCACGGTAAGCATTACACTGTCCATATTTTGTATGAGGAATAATACATTTTCCCTTGGCACTTCTAAGAGAACCAGGTACTGTGCATCCAATTCTCCCAGATTAGATGCTCTTTCGTAGTCAGACAATTTTATTCCATAATTTTGGAGCAGTGCTGTTGTTTCAGCTTCATTAAATCCTCCTGAAGCAGCGGCTCTTAGTAACTGTTCCACATCGGTGGATGATGTCTGTGCCCTTTCACTTTGGGATGTTAATGAATCAAGTGTGTATTTCTGAGAATTGATGAGGTTAGCATCAATCGTACCACTGTCTTTTGCTCTGAGAATGGCTAATACTGTTGCACCACTAATATCTGGTGTGTTTGACTGTGAAGTTGTAGTGGGTTGCTGTTCTGTTGTGTTGTTTCCTGTGCTTTCTGCAGGGGCCTGTTTAAGATATACATCAACGCTGTTTCCCACGCTGATTAAACCACCTGCGGCTTGTAACCTTGAAATCATTATAGGCACAGCAACAGTGTCTGGGGTCTGTATTTCCATATTGGCTAATACAGTTGCATCAGATTGGTTAACAAATTTTTGAGCTTCAGAAACTTTTAAGATAACATTTTTCTGTGAAATTGTTGATTGATCACTGGTATCTGTTGAAGATTGCGTATCTGTCGAATAAACAACCATAACCCTACCAAAACGATCTTTCTTTGTATTTATTTGCTGGTTCTGATATACTCGCCATGCCTTGGTAGCAGGACCAATAACATCTATGGCTAATACTTCTTCTCTTGTAACTCCATTATTGATTTCATCTAGAAGTGTTTGCCTCTCAGAATCAACAGCTAAAGAACCTTTATAGTAAGCATTTACTTCAGTAATCTTTTGATCCTTAGCACTCTGCAAATCTTCTTGATATGGTGCATAAACCAGGAAATAATATCCTGAGGCAACTAATATAATCAATATAATACCAAAAACAGCTGCACCAATCAGGGTTTTTTGATCATCATCTGGGACTCTTCTACCAAAGCCACCACCAATTCCACTGCCTGGTTTTTTAGGAGGGGCAGATGTCCTCGGTTTCAATTTAGCTTTGTCTACAGTCTTAGGTTTAATTCGAGGTTTAGGCATAGGCCGTGGCATCTTTTTAGGTTCTTTTTTGGAATCACCTGGTGATGCAGATAAACCTTTTTTATCCCCTTTATTTCCAGACATTTTCCCTACCAGATCTTTGATCTTACCTCCCACGTCAGATGACTCTTTCTCGTCACCTTTTCTCAAATCTGGAGGGGTGTCTTTATCTTTCTTCTTACTACCTTTCAACTTATCTAACATGTGGACCACTTTTTAGATTTGTGAATAAGGCCATAAAAGGCGTAAATATTAAGTAAATTATACTTAAGATGAATAATGCCTTAGCAGGTATATTCATTATGGATATTTGGATGTTCTGAGGCAAGCAGACCATTAGTATTAATATTAATGCAATGCTAGCGATTTTCACATTCTTAATTTTAGGATACTCAATAGTGCTTATCATTAATATCGATATCGTTCCCATGATAATTATTGAAATATCTTTTGTGAAGAAGCCGCTTAGATAAAATGATGATAGAACTACAGCAGTTGTAGGTATGGGTAAACCAACAAATTTGTCTTTGATAGTTCCAATATCTGAAATCACATTAAACCTAGAGAGCCTCAGTATACCACATATTACTATTAGGAGACTTACTAATATATTAATGTATCGTATATCTTGAGTTAAAGTGGCAAAATACAAAAATATTCCCGGCGCAACACCAAAGGATATCACATCACATAATGAATCTATATTTTTTCCAAATCCACATTCATCATTTCTATTTGTCTTGCGTGCCACCCATCCATCAATGGAATCAAATATAACTGAAATTAACATAAATTGTGCGGCAAGTATTAATTCACCATTTATTACCATAACTATTGCCAAAAATCCGAATGAAGCATTTAAAATAGAAAATAAATCTGGAATAGAAATAAAATCAAGTATACTGAGATTATTCGAACTCATTTTTTTATCCCGCTCTTTTTAATATATCTGTGTCAACAGTAACGAATATTATAAAATTTTTATTGTTTCAATGGCTTATAATTACTTATAATTTAATAAGTATCATTAATAATACTTTTCATGTAAATTGATTTTAAGTAATTATTAAAATAATTATTCATCAAGGGGGTCTGATTTGAATTGGGCCATAATAGTTTCCCCGGCTTTAGGTCTGCCTCCAACCTCTACATTTAATTGGAAATTCTTTTTTGGAATTATTAAATCAACCCTGGAACCAAATCTGATCATTCCTAACTTACTTCCAATCTTTACCTCATCACCTATATCCACATACTGCACAATCCTTCGGGCTACAAACCCTGCAATTTGAATGACGCCGACTTTCCCATATTTTGTGGAAATAACTATTAAATTCTTCTCATTTTCAGTCAATACATTCCCTTTAGCAATTTTAAATTTGCCTGGGCAATATTTTGAAAATATCACTTCACCTGCAACAGGCGCCCTATTAACATGCACATCAAAGGGCGACATGAATGTACTGATTAAAACTCCTTCTTCACCTTCTTCCAGTAAATATTCCATCAAAGGATCTTCTGAAGTAACAACTTTAATTTTGTCTATTTTTCCGGTTAAAAGTCTACCATCTGCAGGGGCAACTACAATATCTTCTCCAATAGGGACTCTACGTTTAGGGTCTCTAAAAAATTGCAGAAAGAATGCAATAAAAGTAAATAAGATGAATGTGATTATGGAGTAACCTAATAAGAAAGGCAGAATAGAAATGGTAAGTAGAATACTGACTTTTTTTGTGGTCCCTTTTACGAACATTTAATATCACCATTTTAAAACTAGGAAGTTTACGAATAATTATTGATAGATTAATTAATGCTAATGCACTTTTTTTAGATTGAATTATGTTTGTTTACATATGATTTTTAATACAATATCCTGCATATTTTTAATACTCTTCATCATTGTGAATATTTATTATATATGTTTTCACTGTAAATAATATCTAAAAAGTTAGGATATAATCAAGTATTTATAATATAAAATCTGTTATAGTATATTTGCAATTTATCAATTTATCTGGATTGTATTTAATTTAATAATTGGGTTTATAATGAAATTTATTTGATTATATATAAATTGCAGTTTTGTTCTAAGGTATTTACAATTATTTTCAGAATTGTAAATTGAATAATATTTAACTAAGATATGTGTAGTACATATCAAAGTACGATCCTAACGAAAGTATATATAAACCATTATTGAATATTTAATCCAGTATAAATAAATCTTCATGGCTGGAGAGAGACTTTTATTAAATCAAAAGACAATGATTAAAATAGTCTCTAGATAGTAAAGTAAGTCATAATGAAATATTATTCAATGATCCATTACCATGAACCTAAGACGTGGTAGTAATGATAGAAAGTAAGATTAAAGTTCTCCGAAAAGCAGCACAAGTTTCCACCACCCAAAGTTCTGATAAAATATGGTGTGTAATTGCAGGAAACGAAGAAATGGTTAATAATGTAGCTTATGCTGCAATTTCTTCTAAGGAACGGGTGAAAATACTGTTTCGAGAACATGTAAATTTAAAAGAGTCTTATGTAAGGAAAAAGTTTGATTTTATAATGCTTTATGGGGATACTCATAAAATAAGAGAATTAAGTTTAATATGTAAAGAAAATGGTGGTTCCTATATTAAGATAGCCCCATATTATGTTGAAAAAGAACCTAATTTGCTTTTACTGGTTGCACCAGATACTTCAATTAAGAAACTTGCAGGTGATGCTGAAAAAGCAAATATTAAATTTTCTTTTATTCTGGAAGATAAAACCACTGGATTTATTGAAACCGATGTTTATTTAACGGATCGTTTACCTCAATTCGTACGCAAAATAGTTGATCCATTATTTAAAATGACGGATGTAATTTTATCCACTATTCTTATATCTGTTCCAGGGGAAGATATTGAGAAAATCAAGCAAGTGGCTAATGATAACAAAGTATTCGTGGTAGAATTTAATAAAATTTTAGAGGATGAATAACATGTTTGGATTTGGAAAAAAGAACGATGATAAAAAAGTAGAACGTAAAAAAGGACTTACTAACACTTTAGGTATTGATTTAGGTACTTTAAACACAGTAGTTGCTAAACCATCCGGAGATAAATTTGATTTATTTAAAATTCCATCTGTAGTGGCTGTAAAAAAAGACGATCCTTCATATGTGTTGGCTGTTGGTGAAGAAGCAAAATCCATGTTAGGGCGAACTCCTGAAGATATAATTGCTGTTAGGCCATTAAGAAAGGGAGTCATTGAAAGTGTAGCTCAAGCTGAAGCACTTTTGGTGTATTCTATGGAAATGGGGTCTGCTGAAGATACTTCCAGTATTGATAGGATTGTCATTGGTATTCCTGGAGATGCTTCGGAAGTAGAACGCAACGCAGTAGAAGAAATTGGAAAAAAAGCAGGCGCAAGCTATGTTCTGGTTATAAGCGAGGGTTTAGCAGCAGCAATTGGTGCAGGTTTGCCTATTGCTGAAGCTTCTGGAACTATGGTTATTGATATAGGTGCAGGTTCCAGTGATTTGGTTGTAATTTCCCTGGGTGGAATCACTGATATTCAAACCATCCGTTGGGGTGGCGATGATATTGATGATAATATAGTGGATCAGGTTAAACAAAAATATGAAGTAGAGATAGGAATTCACGAAGCAGAAAAAGCCAAAATTGCCGTTGGAATGGTTCACTGTGATGTGGATATGGAAAATGAAAAAACACATGTTATTGGTAAGTGCATGAAAACCAATAAACCAAAAGAAATAGAGCTTGACTCAGTCATGGTTGCTAATGCTGCAGAGCCTATAGTTGTAAAGATTATAGAAGCACTTGCTTTAGTTCTAGAAAGATTATCCCCTGAACTGATTTCTGGTGTTTACAATAAAACTGTGGTAGTAGGTGGAACTTCTCAATTAAAAGGCCTTAAAGAAAGAATATTTGAAGAAGTAGGTATACCTGTTGATATATCAGATGACCCTATGACTGTGGTAGCAAAAGGCGCAGCTATTGTTGCTGCAGAACCTCGTGCTCTGGAGCCTGAAGTTCGATTAAAAGCAATGAAATAATTTGATTTTTTCAATCAATTATCTCTTTTTTTAATTTTAATTTTGAATTATTATGAACAATATTTGTTAATCATCTTTTTTACAACCATTATATATGGGGGATTAAATCCAAATTAAATAAAGATGATTTTTTAATTTATTTAAAAACAAAACGACTGATTCTATGATAATACTTGGTATTGATGAAGCAGGAAGAGGCCCGGTTTTAGGGCCGTTAGTGGTTTGTGGAGCAGCTATACCTGAAGACAAGTTAGATATTATGGAGAGAATGGGGATTAAAGATTCTAAAAAACTCACTCCTAAAAGACGGAATGTACTCTCCAGAAAAATACAAAAGATTGCAGATTGTCATATTGTAAAAATTACTGCCAGGGATATTGATAACCTCCGGGCTAGAGATGTCAATCTTAATGAAATAGAAAAGATTGCCATGATTAAAGTAATAAATATGGCACAACCTGATTCGGTAATTATTGATTCTGTAGATGTTGATCCTGATCGTTTAAAACGTGAGGTGCAGGATGTAATTGGGGAGGGAATATCAGTTAAATCGGAGCACGGTGCTGATGATAAATACCTTCCAGTGGCTGCTGCATCAATAGTTGCTAAAGTTGAAAGAGATTTGGAAATAGAAAAACTAGCAAGAAAATTTAGAAAAATAGGCGAAATTGGATCTGGCTATCCCAGTGATCCTCGCACAAAGGCATTTTTACAAAATTTTGAATATGATGAAATGCCAGATTGTGTTAGAAAATCATGGGCAACAGTAGAAAAACTTAAAAATAAAAAATAAGATCTTTATTCTTGTTCAAATGACTCTTGTATTTTATTTTCAAAAAATATTAATTCAAATCACTAATATGAAATCACTATTTTTAAATAATCCATTTACAAATCAATTTACAATAAAACTCAGGGAACAATTTCCTACAATTTAATTAAATCAAAGAGGATAATATGATTTTAGACTTTTTTACTAATGCATTTGGCACTATCTTGGAGATGTTCAAGAACGGAGGGATTATAACATATATCATAACCATAATCGGAATTTATGGTTTAATCAGCTCCTTTGAAAAGATCCATTATTTGCGAAAAATATCAAAAGTAAGCACCCCTCAAATAATTGGGGCAGTTAATGAAGCTATGGAAAGAGGAGGTTCTTTAGAAGCACTGAAATCCATAAACCAGTATCAAAATCCTGTTTCCAGAATAATTTCTGAAGCCCTTAAAATAGGATATAGAAATAAATCTGAAGTGGAAGATGCAATGGAACGGGTTTTCATTGTTGAAATGAGTAGCATGACTAAAGGTCTGGATACTCTTAAGACAATTATTGAGATAGCTCCTTTGCTTGGTCTTATCGGTACGGTAATTGGTATTTGGTATACATTTAAAGCTATGGGGATTGGAGGTAATGCTGCAGCCATGGCTGAGGGGATATACGCTGCTTTAATTACTACAATTGTTGGTCTGGCAGTTGCCATTATTTTAATGCCTTTTTATTCACATATATTGGTACGCATAGACAAAGAGATGGATAAGATTGAGCTAGCCAAGAAAATGACTAATTGGGGATATGCTGTAATGAAAATAAAAGTTGATACTGATGTTTCCAATGCTATGGAGGCTCTTCTTGAATCTGAGGGAATTGTTAATGTTAAGGAGATTAATGAACCTGATGCTAATATTTGGGTAGCCTTTAAACCGAGTATGCTGGAAAAGAGTATTAACAATATTATTTTAGAGAAATGTAATGCCAGCTCAGAAATTGTGGAAAGTAAACTCAAACAGTAAATAAAAAAATAAAAAAGGGTTTTAATATGGCTATGGATGTAAACAAGTACCGAAAAAAACTAAAGGATAATAATCCCCGTTTTAATATGGTTCCTTTCATTGACATTCTTTTCACATTATTAATATTTGTAATTGTGACCAGCAGTTTTCAAGTTGCAGATGAATCTGCTACATCGGGTAAACCAGAACAGGTTGAAAGTTCAGGCCCATCGGAGTACTATCAAATTCCAGTGGCGGGACTAAAAAAAGTGACAGTAAATGGTGTTGACATGTCGCAGTATATTCGAAATAATGCCATAGCAGTTCATACCAGGGTAATTGATGAGGGAGAAATAATTATAAAGCCAAAACAGGGTTTAATTATTATTACCGCACCACCGGATATGGCAGTAGATAAAGCAGTCAAGGCACCCACATAATAGGAATAATTGTTTAAAATTTTTCAAGGTGTAAACATGTATTTAGGTAGAATGTTATCAGTAGGAAGTAATGAAAATGGTTCTTTTGCGGCTTATAGGGTTTCAAGCAGATCTTTTCCCAACAGGATGGCTAAGTCATTTGAAAATAGTGTGGCTATTATCCCTAAAGAAGGACACGAGAAAGATGTCTTTGAAAACCCTTACATTGCGTACAACTGCATAAAAATAGTTGAAGATATTGCTGTGGTGTCTAATGGTTCACATACTGATGTTATAGCAGATAAAATATCAGTAGGAATGAATATTCGAGATGCAATTGCGCTTTCTTTAATTGCCATGGACTATGAGAAAGATGATTTCAATACTCCGCGCATTGCAGGTGCTGTAACTAAAGATGGTGAAGCTTATATTGGGATCATTACTCATGAAAATGTAATTGTAGAAAAAGTTCCTGCAGGAAAATCTTATTATATCTCCACTTATGAACACATAAAACCAAATGAAGTTAAGTTCAATGCAGAAGATGCGCAGGGCGCTGCTCAATTCATAATGGATCAGGGAAAATTTAAAGAATTTACTAATCCTGTTACATCAGCAGCGGCATTTGCAGGGGCTAATTGGGAAATATTTTCGATTTAATTAATAAATTATACTAATTATTTTTTAGCAATATTTGGTGTTTAAATGCATATTCAATTACTGGGTCTCAATAAAATTCCCCTATTAAAACATGATGATGATTTAAGTGAGTTAATACTTGAGTCGGCTCAAATTCAAGATATAACTATAGAAAATGGGGATATCTTGGTAATTGCAGAAACGGCTATATCTAAAATAGAGGGAAATTTTATAGATTTAAAATCTATTATTCCAAGTCAAAAGGCAGAAGACCTGGCTTTAAAAACAGGTAAAGACCCTCAACTAGTTGAGGCTATTTTAGATCAATCAAATGAAATTGTGAAGGTTGGTCATGATTTTATTGTTTGCGAAACCAGGCATGGTTTTGTTTGTGCCAATGCGGGAATTGACGAATCAAATGTATCTGAGGGTATGGCTACCCCTATGCCTACTAACCCTGATGCTAGTGCCAAATCAATAAAAGAAAAAATAACTGAAAAAACGGGTAAAGAAATTGCAGTCATTATTTCTGATACTCAGGGAAGGCCCTTTCGAGATGGTGCAGTAGGTGTAGCAGTGGGTGTCTCAGGGATAAAAGCGATTTGGGATCGCAAAGGAGAAATTGATTTGTATGGCCGCAAACTCCAAACTACTAAAATTGCTGTTGCTGATGAATTAGCTGCTTCTGCATCACTTATAATGGGTCAGGCTGATGAGGGAATACCAGTAGTCATTGTACGGGGTTACAATAGTTTTGAATTATTAAAAGAGGATTCAAAAGAAAGAAGTAATGGGATTAAATCTTTAATCAGACCTAAAAAATTTGATGCATTTAGATGATTAGTATATATTAAAAATAACAATTATTCATTCACTGGAAGACTATTATGATTACTATACTTTCTGGGGGAACAGGAACTCCTAAATTAATTCAAGGAATTAAAGAAATTATTGATGAGTCTAATTTAAATATTATTGTTAATACATTGGAAAATGATTATTTTTCAGGAGTTTATGTTACACCAGATATTGATACTGTGTTATATACTCTGAGTGATCTTATTAATCTGGAGACATGGTATGGAATAAAAGATGATACTTTCATAACTCATGAAAAACTTAAAGAATTGGGCTGTCCTGAGCTTTTAAGAATTGGAGATAAAGATAGGGCACTTAAAATACAGAAAACGATCCTCTTAAAAAATTATCCTTTATCTCAAGTAGTTGATATTCAGCGAAAACAAATGGATATTAAAGCCAGAATTATTCCAATGAGTAATCAACAGTCAACTATTAAAATCATGACCCCTAAGGGTGAAATGAGTTTTCATCAGTTTCTAATTAAGGAACAAGGTAAAGTACCTGTGGACGATGTGGTTTATAATGAGGTTGAACCGGCACCGGATATGCTGAACATTATAGAAAATTCAGAAACCGTAGTAATCGGACCTTCAAATCCCATTACATCTATAGGTCCAATAATATCTATTAAAGGTGTTGAAAAAGCACTCAAAAAAGTGCATGTTGTAGGTGTTTCTCCTATAATTGGAAATAGTCCAGTTAGTGGCCCAGCAGCAAAATTCATGCAAGCTTGCGGTCACGAAGTTTCAGCTTTAGGTGTTTGTGATATGTACTCCAAATTTTTAGATAGATTTATAATAGATAGTGTTGATTCAGATTTAGAAACAAAAATAGAAAAACTAATTAAAGATGTTACAATAACAAACACCAAGATGCGAAACATTGGGGATAAAGTTATGTTAGCCAGAACAGTATTGGGTGAAATAGTATGATACAAATGACTCTAATTCAAATTGACAATTACGGCCCATGGACAGTTACTCCAACTCCCAGGACCGAGTCAGATCTTCAGATTTTACAAGCAGAGCTATACGCTGATTTGCAAAGACAGTTTGCCGCAAAGCAAGGGTTAGTTTTCTTCACTCGCTTTGATAATATGCTTGCAGTTACAAATAACGTTGATGTGGAGGATCATCTCCGAATTCAAAGATCAATCAGGAATAGGTATCCAATTACAGTAAGTATGGGTGTGGGTGCAGCAGAAACGCCATATGATGCTCAGCGTAATGCTACCACCGCTCTTCAAACTTATGGTGGAGCCCAATCTGATGAAAGAAATGAAGTTTTAGCCATTGATGGGTTGGTTAACAAAGAAGACAGCTTTGTACAAATAGCACACATTGATATTAATGGCATTACTGAATCATTGACCGATATTATTCCTGCTTATGATACGTCTTTCATTGTAAATCGTGTGCAGCACTTCTTAATGAAGAAATTAATTGAAAAAGGATCTTTATTATTCTTTATAGGTGGAGACAATTTCATGTCACCTTGTAATGGACTTGAACCGCAAGGTCTTCTTAAAATCATAGAAGAAATTGAAGAAGAAATAAATGTGGCGTTAAAAGCAGGTGTTGGGAAAGCTCCTACTGCTGAAAAAGCTGCTAATTTAGCGGATTTGGCATTAGAAGAAATACGTGACGGTTTTGCATATGATTTAGTTCATGTAATGAAAGAATAACTAATTGTGAGATTAGATGGTTTATTCAGGGTTTTTTTCTGTTCTGATAACTGTTGATTATTGCTTTAATAACCCTGTAATTCATTAATTTCCTTATTTTTATTTTTAATATTCCATCTTTAAATTTTAAGAGAGTGATTTTATTAAAGTATTAGCTCCCATGGCCGGAATAAGTGATGCTCAATTTTGCTTAAAACTAATCCCCTATGGTTTTGACATGGTAACATTAGGCGGTTATAATGCGGATAAATCCACTATTAAAGCTGGAAAACAAATCATTGAAAGAGGAAGAAATGAATTTGATGTGGGTGAAGAGATATTATTTGAATTAATTGAAAATCAAGCTAATACCCTAAAGAAAAACTGGAATGGTTTGGTTTCTATCAATTTAAGGGCCTTAAATCCAGAACCAATCGTTGAAATTTCTAAAATTAAAGATATTGATGTCGTAGAAATTAATGCACACTGCAGACAAAAAGAGATTACTGAAATTGGTTGTGGACAGGATCTTTTGAATGATATTGATTATTTAGAAGATTTTGTAGGGTATGTGGTGGATAATGCATCTGCAAAAGTTTCGGTAAAAATAAGGGCTAATGTTGGTGGGGTAAATGAAATTGAAGTTGCAAAAGCATTAGAACGTGCAAAATGTGATTATATTCATGTTGATGCTATGAAACCAGGCTTTAACTGTGCAGATTTTGAAGTAATAAAAAACATAAGCAAGGCCACGGATATTTTTTTAATTGGAAATAATTCCATTGTGGATATAGAATCTGCAAAAAAAATGTTTGAATCCGGTGCTTGTGGAGTATCCATTGCCAGAGCAGCAATAAGTGGAAAAATTAACTTTGATTTGTCAAAAATATGATCCCTGTTGGCTTTCAGATGAAAAAATATTTTTGAAATTTTTTAAAATCAAATAGGTCTTAAAACTGGCACAATTTAAATTTCTTTAATCCTGTTTTCAGTAAAAATAAATATAAAATTAGAAAAAACAATTTCTCCTTAAGTAATAAGACAAACTTTTAATAGATATTATCATTAAATATAAATTGACTTAAAGTTTTGGCAGCAGAATTGATCCAAGCTTTAAGAAAAGATCATTATTATTTATCACGATTTCTTCAAAAGGTGGTTACATGTCGTTTATAGTATTGGAAAACGTTACAAAGACGTTCAATGATGTGGATGTTTTAAAAAATTTAAACATAACTATAAATGAGGGCAGTGTTCTCGGTATATTGGGTAGAAGTGGATCTGGAAAATCTGTTCTCATAAACATGCTCCGGGGAATGAAAGAATACAAACCGGATCATGGTAGAATTATTTATAGGGTGGCAATATGTCCAGATTGTAATCGGGTTGAACCTCCATCTTATGCCGACAAAAGCTGCGGGTGTGGCTCTAAATTTGAAATTCAGGAAATTGATTTTTGGAATTCTAATCGGCAAGATTTTGCAGCAATCAAGCGAAGAATAGCAATAATGCTACAGAGAACTTTTGCTCTTTATGAAGATGATACGGTTATTGATAATATAATAAAATCTATGGCTGATGTTGATTATGAAGAAAGTACTTACATAGCTTTAGAACTGTTAGAAATGACTCAAATGAGTCATCGTATTACTCACATTGCCCGGGATTTAAGTGGTGGTGAAAAGCAGAGGGTTGTTTTAGCTCGGCAGATGGCTAAAAATCCCATGTTATTTTTAGCGGATGAACCTACAGGTACATTAGACCCTAAAACTGCAGAATTAATCCACCAAGCTCTCTTAGAAGGGGTAAAAGATAGGAATATTACTATGGTCATTACTTCCCATTGGCCAGAAGTAATGAAAAAATTATCGAACTATGTTATCTGGCTAGAAAAAGGTGAAGTGATTGAGGAAGGAGACCCTGATGAAGTCGTCGCAAAATTCATGGCCAAAGTACCTCTTCCTGAAAAAAGAGCTGAATTTAAAGTGGGCGGACCCATTATTGAAATGAAAGATGTCAAAAAACATTATTATTCCATTGAAAGAGGGGTTGTTAAAGCAGTAGATGGAATTAACCTCACTGTTGACGAAGGAGAAATCTTTGGAGTGGTAGGTCTAAGTGGGGCCGGCAAAACCACTCTCTCACGTATTTTATTCGGACTAACTGAACCAAGCAGTGGTGAAATTGAGGTCAAATTAGGAGATAACTGGATTGATATGACTGAAAGAGGCCCTCTTGGAAGGGGAAGAGTTATGCCCTATTTAGGAATTCTTCATCAAGAATATAGTTTATATCCGCACAGGAACGTGCTTGGAAATTTAACTGAGGCCATTAGTCTGGAACTGCCTGCAGAATTCGCGAAAATGAAAGCAGTTTATGTTTTAAAAGCTGTGGGATTCGATGAAGATTATGCTATGAATATTCTAACTAAAAGCCCAGACGAATTAAGTGGAGGGGAAAGACACAGGGTTGCTTTAGCTCAAGTTTTAATTAAAGAGCCTAATATAATAATCCTGGATGAACCCACTGGTACTATGGATCCCATTACTCGAGTACAGGTTACAGATTCTATTATTAATGCTCGAGAAGAATTAAATCAAACTTTCCTGATTATTTCTCACGACATGGACTTTGTTTTAGATGTCTGTGATAAGGCAGCTTTAATGAGAGGCGGTAAAATACTCAAGATTGGAGATCCAAAGGCGATTGTTGAAGAACTGACTCCTCATGAAAAAGAAAAGATGCTTACGGAGGATTAAATTAATTAATATTTTAATTTTAGAATTCATTTAATTGAATTATTTATCCACTTTTTCTTATATTGAGGATTAGAATTTGAAATTACACAAAATTTATTATTAAAAAATCATTGGAGGATATTACATGGTATGGGATGACGCACCATCACACGTATGCCGAGGCGGAGACAAGAGAGCTTTAACATTTTGCTGTCCACCAGTAAAACCTTGTCCCGTAATGTATGCATTAGAAGATGCAGGTTTATCTGCTCAGGATTATATTGACATTAAAGAAGAATTTGGAAAGCAAACCAGACTAGGTCAGGGAGAAGGTACTTGTTTTGGTTCTTTAGTATGGTGTTGCAAGCCATCTAAACCATGCCCCTTAAGGGATATGGTGATGAGAAGAATTGAAATGAGTCCGGAAGAATATATGACTCTTAAAAAGGAATTATCTGAAAAATTAGTTGGAAAATCGGAATTTTTCGACGAAAAAAGTATAAAAACACTGGCAGACACTTTTGATGTTACTGAAGAAGAGGCTTTATCTGTACTTCAAGAATGTGGCAATGATTTACGAACAGCTATGAAAATTCTTAGAATGAAAAAAGTTGAATAAGGTATTTTTATGGCTTGGACTCCGCTTTTCCTGCAAATGGCTGATAAAAAGGTTCTTATAATAGGATCTGGCGAAGTAGGTGAAAGGAGAGCTTTAAGATTTTTAAAAGCTGGAGCCGAAGTTGTAATCATTGGCGGGACTTTGTCAAAGGATATTCAGTATAATGGAGCAGTATCTAAACCAAGAGATGAACTTGAAAAATGGATTGAATGGTGTGATTTAGTTATAATTGCCAGTGGCGACACTGACTTTAACAATAAAGTTGCTTCCTTATCTGGAGAAAAACTTATAAATAGGGCAGATAATCCATTTGAGGGTAATTTAATTATACCTACCACTTTTTCGGTTGGTGAAGCTCAGATATCAATTTATACTGGTGGAAAAAGTCCATTAATGGCCCGAATGCTTCGAAAAAAGATTCAGGCTGCCATAACTGAAGAAGATATTCTCCAAATAGAATTACAGGATTATGCTCGTAACAAGCTTAAAATATTCACTAACAAACAAAGACTTAGGCGCCATTATCTTTATAAAATTTTGAATAATTCTAAAATTAGATATAGTTTAGAAAAAGGCAATTTGAAAGAGGCTAAATCTCAAGTTGATACTTTAATAGAAAACATGGTTTCCAATGGGGATGATTCATTTTGATTCTTAATATTAGGGTTGATCATAAAACTGCTGATATAAAAACTATGGAAAGTTCAATTTCTACTCTAGACGATCTTTTTCTGAATTTAAAATCAAAATGCAATGTAGAAGAATACATATCTCTTAGAACCTGCAATCGTTCTGAATACTACATGGTACTATCCGATAATTATTTAGGCGAAATAGAATGCGCTGATTTTGTCATTGAAAAAAATGAAGCCGCTATGATGCATCTTTTGAGGTTGGCATCTGGTTTAGAGTCAATGATTATTGGTGAAGACCAGATTCTTGGCCAGATCAAAGATGCTAAAAAGAAGGCGAAGAAAGAAGGGTCTGCTGGAATTGTATTAGATACAATTTTTAACAAGGCAATTCATGTAGGCCAATCTGTTCGTAAAAAAACCCAAATCAATAGAGGATCTGTCTCTATAGGTTCTGCTGCTGTAAATCTTGCAGAATCAGTTCATGGAAATTTAAAATGCAAAAAAGTACTTATTGTAGGGGCCGGTAAAATGGGTACTTTAGTGGCCAAGGCTCTTGTGGAAAAACATCTAAAAGCTATTGTTGTGGCTAATCGTACTCATGACCGGGCAGTATGTTTAGCAAAAGAATTAGGTGGATATGCTATTCATTTTGACAGATTAAAAGAATCTATGGAAGATGCAGATGTCATTATCAGTGCTACTGGTGCTCCACACGCTATTTTAACTTATGAAAAAGTAAAGGCGGCTGTACCTCTAGAACGCAGGAATTCTTTGGTAATGGTAGACATTGCTAATCCCCGGGATATTGAGGACGAAGTTTCAAATTTAGGAGTCAAAGTATTTAATATCGATGATCTTAGGGGAATTGCGGAGGATAACCGTAAAATTCGAAAAAAAGAAGCTAAAGAAGCTGAAAAAATTGTTGAAAATGAACTTCTTCTTCTAAATAGGTCTCTTAAACATTTAAAAGTCGAACCACTACTTTCAGATATTCGCAGCAATATGGAGCTTATTAGATATAGAGAAACTCAAAAAGCTTTGAAAAAATTAGGGAATATTAATGGTAAGGAAAAAGTTGTAGATAAACTTACAAAATCTGTTGTAGATAAAATTTTTCATGACATTGTTCTAAATCTTAGAAAAGCAGCAGAAAATGATGAAGAAGAATTAATCAAGGCCTGTGAGTTGTTATTCAATAATGAAAACTAATCTTTAATGTCGTGGGGGGTTTTTTTTAATTAATATTAATGTCGCGCCATGGTTCCCAGAAAACGGCTGGTTAATATTGCTAAATAAGGGGCAACAATAAATTCCAATATAGTTCCCCCATAAAAATCAAGTGAACCTCTTAAATCATCTAATAAGAATGGTTCAATAATTAAAAATATTATTCCTGTTAATAAGCAGACGATTAAGAATTTTTTAACACCTATTTCTCTAATTTTTCCATAAATTTGTTTGAAATTAAATGCTGAACGGATTTTACCGTGATTATGGACCATATTCAAAATTGCGGCTTGCATGAATATGAAAAATATAACGGAAATTATTCCAAAAATTAAGGTTATTATAATAGGAAACTTTAGGGGAATATCTGTATTAATATATGCAATTGTAATCCCTGTAGATAATGCAAGTAATGCCACGGGAAATATGATGTAACACATAACTACTGCACTATCTTTGACTCCATGTTTAAATAAATCCTTGATGTTGTTAAATGGGGGTAATTCATCTGATTCATCTATAGCAGATGTTTCAATTATCCTGAAAACATACCCTGCCTGAATAAAAAATACAATAACTAAAATTCCCATCAGGACCAACCATAAGTTAAATGGGATTATATCTTCAGTGGTGGTTCTATCTAATAAATCAACACTTACAAATAATATTCCCAGAAGAATAAATTTTGTCCAATCAGATGCAGCATATTTAACAGCATCTAAAAAAAGTTCTTTAATATTCATTATTACACTTTTTTAAAAAGGCTCCATATTTTTTCAGGGATTATCATTTTTCATGATAAAAAAAATTAAGAATTAAACGAACATACCTTTTGGTTCGTTCTTTTCTTTATCTTGGTTTTTAAGAGCATATTCAAAATCTTTTCGCTCCACAATAGATCTATCGTCGGATATCGCTTTATGTAAAGCTGTTTTTAGAAGTTTTTCTTTAATATCTCTTCCAGACATGCCTTTAGATAAATAAGCCAATTTTTTCCATGAAACTTTTACTTCTAAGGGCATGGATTTTATATGGTTTTGAATCATTTCTTCTCTTTCTTTTTCATTAGGCAGTTTGAACTCTATTTCTTCTTCAAACCGGCTCCTAATAGCATAGTCTAGTAAAGCGGGGTTGTTGGTTGCACCAATGGTCACTACACCATAATTTTGTTGAATACCATCCATTTCAGTTAAGAGAGCATTTACAACTTCAGAAACGTCTCCTCTTAAAGATTGGTATTTCCTATCAAGACCTATAGCATCGATTTCATCAATAAATATGACTGATGGTGATGTTTTAGATGCTAACTCAAATAAATCATGTATTTGTCGTGCACCATCTCCAACATGATCTCCAATCAATGTAGTGGCCTTTATGAGGTATAAAGGAACTTTTAGTTCATTAGATAGAGATTTTGCCAGCATAGTTTTCCCGGTTCCAGGAGTACCATAAAATAATACATTACGAGGGGCCCAATCTTTAAAATGATCTGGATCCTGCAGGTACTTCATGATTATCTTACATTTAATTTTGGCCTGTTCTTGCCCAATCACGTCGTTAATTTTTACATTTGTTTCAATTTTTTTTAATTCTTCAGTTTCCTGAAATTCAATTAGCAATATGGATGTATTTTTAGTAATTTTGGACTCATCAGGATGGGCTTTTATGACTTTGAATGCGTAATCTGGTAGTAATTTCTGATCAAAGAGAAAAGATCCTTCTTTAGCAGTAAATCCTTCCCATTGTTCTTTAGCATATAACTCAAAAAGTTCTTTATCGAAAACTTCTATTTTAGGAGTTTCTACTAAATTACAAATGAATGGATAACCTATGGGCTGCAATACTACTACTTTTGATTCTTTTATAGGGTCATTAGAATTGGTTTGTATTTTTGTTTCATTAAGGGGTGAATCATATGTAATATTATTAATTTTCACTACTTCACCTTCCAGTAAATTTGAAATATATTAAATAATTAAAAATAATAATTTTTTTTATACAGTCATTTTGAATTTGAATACATATATTCTTTTTGAATATATATAAAAAATGAGTTTTTACACATTTTTTTTGAATTAAATAGATTATTATTATTTATATCCATTTTTAAATACGTTTATAAGTTATTCTACTTTTATAAGCAAATCTATGAAAATTTAGTTTTACCTAAATATTTATATGTGATGAAGGTATATTAGAAATATAAAGTTTAGGCATACCTAAATTTATTGTGTTTAAGGGGATAATCAGATGAATGATTTAAGTTACAAAAAAATTGACATTCCTTTTACTCCAATTGTTAAAATTGTAAAAACCCATGCTAACATGGAATTGAGCATGTTAAGTAATGAATCTGTAGCTAGAACTAATCGAGCCGCGGTAGAAAACCTTCAAATATTTTTAGATGATTTGGGTCATATGGTGGCTGCTGAAGCTTCCAGAGAAGCTGCTAAAAATGGACAGAATATTATCCGGGCTGAAGATATGAAAACAGCTATTGAAACAGTGATATGTGATTTGGGATTAGCTTAATCTTTGTTTAATGATGTGATAACATGATCAAAAAGTTGAATGAACTCCAAGCAGGACAATCTGGTAATATAGTGTCTTTTAAAGGAAAAAGTGACTTAAAAAGACATTTAATGGGTCTAGGTTTTGTTAAAGGTGCCCATATAGAACTAAGAAGAGTAGCACCTTTGGGAGATCCTATTGAAATCAGAATTAAGGGTTGTTCTATATCTTTGAGAAAAGAAGAAGCCCAAAATATTGAAGTTGAGTTAAAATAATCTAATCTTTTATTGTATAAAGGAGTTTAATGATGGAAAAAATAAGAATTGCCCTTGCCGGTAACCCCAATGTTGGAAAAAGTACCCTTTTCAATCAACTTACAGGCATGCGCCAACATGTGGGTAACTGGCCAGGCAAAACAGTGGAAAAAAAGGAAGGCATATTCGGATATGATGATAAAGAAATACAAGTAGTTGATCTTCCAGGAAATTACAGTCTCAGTGCTTATTCTATTGAAGAAATTGTTTCTAGAGATTACATTGTTGAAGAAAATCCTGATGTTGTTGTTAATATTATTGATGCCTCTAATTTAGAAAGAAACCTGTACTTAACCATTCAAATGATGGAACTAGGTGCTAATTTAGTACTGGCACTGAATATGAATAAATTTGCTTCTAAAAAAGGATTATCTATAGATGCAAAAAAATTATCTAAATTGTTGGGAATACCTGTGGTAAAGATCGAAGCTTCAGACGAAACAGGCCGTGAAGATCTATTAAAATCCATAAAACAGGTTTATAAAAAACCTAACGATGTTAAAAATAGATTGAATTATGGTGTAGAATTATCTGAACACATAATTGAACTTCAAAAAATAATAGAAGCAGATAAAAATTTAGGTGATGCACCTTCAAAATGGATTGCCATAAAACTTCTTGAAAATGATAAAATTGTAAAAGAAAAGGTTGAAAAGACTTTAAATGGCGAAAATATTTTAGCTAAATCCGAAAATATTCAAAAACATCTAAAAGACGTTTTTGGTGAAGATTCTGATGAGGCCATTGCTGATGCAAGATATGGATTTATTGCCGGATTAATGCAAGAATCTGTTAAAAAGCCTAAAATTGATAAAATTACTCGTTCAGATTATATTGATCGTGTTGTAACTAATAAATACTTGGGAATTCCCATATTCTTATTCATAATGTGGTTAACTTTCCAAATCACATTTACGGTTGGAGCTCCCTTCCAGGAATTAGTTGAAACTTTCTTTGGATGGTTGGGTGAGGCCATGGCTGGAATTTTAGGAACAGGATGGTTTTCATCTTTGGTAGTAGATGGGATAATAGGCGGTGTTGGTGGGGTATTAGTATTTGTACCACTCATTTTCCTGTTATTCTTAATGCTGAGCATACTTGAGGATAGTGGTTACCTCGCCAGAGCAGCATTTGTCATGGATAAACTGATGCATAAATTAGTAGGATTACATGGAAAATCATTTATCCCCATGATACTTGGCTTTGGTTGTTGCGTGCCGGGAATAATGGCAACAAGGACTTTAGAAAATGAAAAAGACCGCTTATTGACTATGTTAATCGTTCCTTTCATGTCATGCAGTGCAAAACTGCCCGTATATGCTCTTTTTGCTGCAGCATTTTTCTCAGCTTATCAAGGGTGGGTAATATTCTCCATTTATTTGTTGGGAATGGCAGTCGCCATTATCATGGCATTTATATTTAAGAAAACTGTATTTAAAGGAATGTCAGCACCATTTGTAATGGAACTTCCCCCATATAGGCGACCAACTGTAAAAGGAACTTTAATCCATACTTGGGAAAGGGGATATCTTTTCATTAAAAGAGCAGGTACAATTATTTTCGCTTTATCTGTGGTGATATGGGTGCTGAGTAGTTTACCCATGGGTGTTGAATATGGGTCCCAAGCAAGTATCACGGGACAAATTGGAACTGCTATGGCGCCAGTATTCGCACCTCTTGGATTTGGTGAATGGCAACCTTCAGTGTCTTTAATCTTTGGTGTTTTAGCTAAAGAAGTTGTAATCAGCACCTTCGGGACATTATATGGTGTTGGGGAAGAAGGCGGCGGTATTATAATGGCTCTACATGATACCTTCAGTCCACTTGCAGCTTATTCATTTATGGCATTTGTTCTGTTGTACATACCTTGTCTAGCCACTATTGGAGCTATAAAAAGAGAAACGAACACATGGAAATGGCCTATTTTCACCATAATCTACACTACGGTTGTGGCATGGGTGGTTTCATTCCTTATTTATCAGGGTGGATCTCTATTAGGATTTGCTTAAATGATAAATAAAATTTTTAGGAGGTGATCTAATGACCACGAGAAGTGGAATAATCGGCCTTAGAAAATGTAAAAAAGATGGGGATATGGAGGATGATTCATCTAAATTAGAAGATGACTAACTGTTTCATATTCATTTTTACCCATTTTTTTATTAAATCAAGAGTGTTAATCTAGTTAAAAAATAAAGTTGGTGGTGTATGTTGATTTGTAAAATATGTGGCTATTCCTTTGATGAAAGTATAAAATCTAAAACATGTAAGGGATGCCCATCTCATAACTGTAAAATGGCAAAGTGTCCTAATTGTGGCTATGAAAACTTACCAGATAAAAATCAAATAAATTTTATAAAAATACTTAAAGAAAAATTAAACATGGTCAAATGTAACTTATAAAATTAATTTAAGAAAATAATCTCATGGTTATTTTAACAATTTTTCATAACAGGACTTCAACTTCAAAGCGTCCTGGTCTATTAACGGAGTTTCACAGATAATAGTTGAATTCCATCCCGCATTAATCAATGTTTCAAGAAGGGGCTCTACCGGGGGGCCGTACTCTTTTTCGTCCAGGGTGTGATGTTTACGCTCACCTGCTTTTGTATATTCAATACGTGTAAAGTGACAGTGCAATCTTTTTATATCCAGTTCACTTTCCAGATAATCTAATATTTTTTGATAATCATCTGAATTTTGGATAGAACCTTCCCCTCGAGCATGGACATGAGCAAAATCTATAGTAGGGGCAAAATGATCAAAACTGTGACATATTTCAACTATCTCTTCCAGGTTTCCTAGCTGTGATTTTTTACCAGTAGTTTCTGGCGCGAAAGTGAATTTTTTAATCCCTAAACTCCCTAATTTTTCTAAAATATCCCTTATGGCGTTTTTACAAACATCCATGGCTTCTTTTGGTGTATACTTAGTATAAAAACCCGGGTGAAAAACTATTCTATATGCATCTAACCATTCTGCGGCTTGTGCTGATTGTATGAGTCTTTCTATGGATCTATTTATCACATCGGGGTCTTGCGATGATAAATTTATGTAATAGGGGGCATGTATTGAAACCCTTATTTTATTATCTTTAGAATTTTTTTGAAGTTCTCTAGCGGATTTTTCACCAATACGAACGCCATATGTGGCCTGGTATTCATAAGCACCTAATCCTTCTTTAGATATATAACTGCAAACTTGTGTTGTTTTCCCTTTATATTCGATGGGGTTTCCGGCGGGACCAAATATGATTTTATGACTCATGGGATCACTGATTAAAAGTTTAGTATGTAAGTGGTTAATTAATAAAAATAGATTGAAAATAAAAAAATTAAATAAAAAATGGGTTTTTTATAATATGCCCATGGCCTTATTTGTTTTGGCAATGGACTTATTATTTTCTTCTTCCATTTCTAGCATAGCCCTTATGGCGTCTACATTTTCTGGAACAACGTCTGATTCCTGGTGTACGGCTTGCATATAATATAACTCACCATCTACCACATTTAAAGACTCTTCCCAGACGGGTATTTCAAATAAATCGTTTCTAGATCTACCTAATTCTTTTGCATATTCCATTAATTCGGCTGTGGAACCTAATCCTTCGCTAGCTTTAACTAACAATACTCTAGGGGTTGCATTGAGTTTTGCTTTGATTTCATCTACATCTACGGGATTTTCCAGTTCCACCATAAGATTGTGCTGGTGCATTAAAGTGGTGGGAACCAGTAAAGCTACTGTGTTAATGTTAACTCCATACATTACTGTTTTAAGGTCCGGGCCATGATGAGAAGGAACTGTGGGTGGGTTGGGTACCACTGCATTTATAGGTCCTTTGTTAATCTGTGAGGGATCTCCTCCCCGGCGTACCATAACTGCTCTTACTTTTTTTATCCCACAAAGATCATTAATAGGTTTTAATGTTCGAGTGAGCCCGGTGGTGTTACATGATACCACTCTAGCGTAATCTTTTCCAAATGAGTCTGAGTAGTTAGCAAATGAATTAAAGGATAATCCCACATTGTCATGCTTTTCCCCACCTTGGAAGATGGCCTTAATACCCAGCTTTTTATAAATTTCCAGGTTTTTTGCCCCAATACCTTCTGGGGTACAATCTACTACAATATCTGTTTTATCAAGCATTTCGTCCACAGTACCGCTAATTTCGATTCCCGCGTCCTGGAAAAGTTTTTCTCGCTCAGGTATGCTAATATAAAGATCGTATCCTTTTTCTACAGCCATTCTTGCTTCAAAGTCAGGTTTGGTTTTGCTTACTCCAACGATCTTCATGTCATCCTGGGCCGAGACAGCGTCTGCCACTCTTTTGCCTATTGTCCCATATCCATTTACTGCAACAGATTTCATTTAATTACCTCCCATGAATTACCAGTTCATTTAAAAAAGAATTTAAATCCTTTTTTAAAAGAATCAAAGTAAGATAAATTTACTCTAAAAATATATTTTATACTCTTACTTTTATAAATTTTATTATATTAATTTAGGGATTTAAGATAAAAAAAGCATTAAAACTCACATTTTTTTTATTTAAAAATTTAATATACTTTATTCAGTGCAGGCAAAACACGATTTTTTTTTAAATAGCTTTCTGATAATTTAAATAAAAAAAATAAAATTTCAAGGCCTATAATTTTATTAAGGCCTTTTAATTAGTTTAAGGATTGTTTTCATTCCAATGACTCTAATTTTTCAGGGAAATATGTGTCTACAACATATTCTAAACCATATTTTGAAAAAGACTGCTGTTCTGCCTTTTTACCGATTTTAAGCATCTTTTTAATTTCCGTTTGCCAGTGTTCATCCCGGTATCGCGGATCTTTACTCAGTTCTTTTAAACGGAGAACATCAATGTCTTTTAAAGGATCTGTTGGAAGTTCGTAATTGATAATATCACTGGCAGTAACTCCCAAAAACTTGGCATCCGGTGTAGCTAACTGGTGGTTTACATGAGCGAGTTTTGCACTTCCTGAGATAATAACCATGGCAATGTGGAATCCCCATGGGTCTCCGTCGTTACAAACATAAACAGGGAGTTTTAATTCTTCATTAACTCTTTTCAAAAACCTTCGAGTAGCCCGGGCGGCCTGACCTTTCAGCCCTACAATCAATGTATCAAATTTGTCATATGCCTTTTCCTGAACCATCCTGTGGAACATCCCCATGGTTTCCACAGCTATAACTCTTTTAACATCGTGTTCTAAAAATTCAACTTCATCAATGGTGGGTGAAATAGTATATCCTGATTTCCCAGACCTTAGCGCGTTAATTTCTATGTCTCCTTCTTGTAAGGTGATTTTTCCATATACTGATGCACCGTCTTCTTCAGGCATTAAACCTAAATCCTCCCTGGTCATTCCCAGAGTTACTTCTAAATCTTCCCCAACGATGTTGGATTCCTGCTGGTCTCCGAAGTCCACGTCCCATCCTTCAGAGATATAGTAAAGCTCCCTCAGGGTAGCTGTTTTTTCACGTGCTACTAAATCCTTACAGAAATTGGCAGTATATACCATCTGACCAATTTTTTTAATCTGTTTCACATTACCCAGGGAACGTTTACCATATCTGTCCCCTAGAACGTAATGGCGTTTTATATCGTCATAAACAATGTTAGAGGTACCTCTAGAGGGTACTCGCACGTCTGGAACTTTATTCTCGGCTACATCTTCAATTATAGTTTCTCCCAGACTTTTAAGCTTGTTAATAGCGATTTCTTTCCGATCTAATTTATTGGTACTTTCCATCTAAGTGTCCCCTTGAGTTTATTCATTAACATCTTCTACTTCTTCGATATCAACCGGTTCGTCCTCGTCGTCGATATCCGTTGGTTCTCCCAGTAATTCGGCCTGCGCTCTACGGGTTACTTTTTCCAACACCGGTTTATAGTCGGGCACTTCAATTTCCGCTAGATTAGCTGCTTCTCTTATAATGACTGGGACATAAGTGTCAAATACTTTGGCACGCATGGCTTCTTCTTTTGCTGCTTTTTTAGCTCTTAAATATTTTTGAAGCTTTCTGGCAACTTTCATGGTTGTTTGCCGTACTTCGTGCAAGATTTCAGGTTCTGGAGCAACACTTTGCTTACCTGTAGATAAGTAAGGAACTTGAGTAGACACAATATTGACAAAGATGGTTATGGGTGCATTGTCTAAATCACGGATACCATATCTCTTCCAATCAATACTTTTGAGACCTTCTGTTATAGCACAACTTCCCTGATCAAAGGTTAAAGGCACCCGATTTGCAAAACGCATAATTTCTGCTTTTCTTTGTTCTCCAACCATTCGCCCAGAGTCTCCACCATAGGCAATTCCTGCTTCTATGATGAATGCCACACCCCCTCGGTAAGTTACAGGTTTTCTGGTGGTGGCTGATACAAATTCGGGATTTAATATTTCCACCACTCCTTTTTCAATCTGCTCTTGACCAATAGGGATAAGTCCGGAAGTTGGTGGCGCCATAAAGTCCATTTTTTGGAATAATTCTACGATTTGCTCTGCTTCTTCCCACTTCATATCTTTTGGCCTTTTATTAAGGTCGATTCCGGTTATTTCCTGAATTTCATTTACTCGCTTAATTGACATTCTGGAGAGGGAGCTAGTAAGCAAGCTTCTGAATCGGCGTTTATCTGTATGTTTGGCCATGAAAATAAGATCATCTGCAGTAACTCCTTTAGGGTGAGGCAAAACTTCTTTAGGAAGAGGTGGAATAACATCCGAAGCCCTGTTAAATATGTATTTATGTCCTGTAGGGTCTCTAAAGATGATTTTAGAGTGGGGATTTCCAATCATGGTTCGTCGAATGTATTCAAATGCGCCCTGTTCTGAGAGGGAATAAGAAACATCTTTAAAGTGTAATTCCACACACACTCCAGTTTCTTTAACCTCAACTTCTTTTTTCTCTAGAACTAAACCTTGATTTTTCTTTACGTCCATTTTCAAGGTCATTTGAACGCCTTTAATATTCCCATTTTCTTTATATCCTGAGATAATTCTGGCAGGTTTTCCAGTGGTCATTTGAGATAACAAAACACATCCACTGCATCCTAATCCTTGCTGACCTCGGGATTGTATGTTTCTAAATTTGGAACCGGCAAACATGGTACAGAATACTTTGGTAATGAAATCTTCAGGTATTCCTGGCCCATTATCTCGGTGACGTAAAACGTAGTGATCTTTATCTAATCTCTGAAGGTCAATTTTTATTTCAGGAAGTATTCCTGCTTCTTCTGCAGCATCAAAACTGTTAGTAATTAATTCGTGGAAAACTATGGTAAGGGATCTTATCTTACCAGAAAATCCTAACATCTGTTTGTTTTTACGGAAAAATTCAGATGCTGTAAGTTCTTGGAACTCTTCAAAGAGTTCTCCGGCTTGTATTTCCAAGGTTACCCTCCTTTATGATTAATTTTTTTGATAACTTCAAATCAAAGTAAGTACTTATCTAGATAAGTTAATACTATATTATATACTTGCATTGTTTTTGGCTATCTTGATAATCTAATTTAAGATATCTCTTAGCAAGTTAATTTAAAGTAGGAAATATCTTAAAATCTAAGATTCTTTAAAATGTATATTAGATTTATAACTATACATATATTTTTTCATTTGCCCCATATATACCAAATGATACAAAATAGAATTAGTTTGCAATTCACATATAAAATTATTACATGTGACTGCAATTAAATAGTAAATTTTGGTAAAACTATTCTCTTAAATTAATAGTTTCCTGAAAGTGTTTCATTTTCATTTCCTGTTTTTTCTTTTCAAGGAAACCATACACAGACTTGTGCCGGGAACCATTTAAAATCATCTCAACAGCTTCTTTTGCTATTAATAGATTTTCAAGGTCACCAATGATAGAAACAGTTTTCCCATAAACTGACATATCTACACCAGTCATTTCATGAATTATTTGTCTGGTTATGCCATCTCTTCCAATAATACGTCCTTTTTGACGTGCTATAGCTTTTTTAGATTTTCCCACATATTCGGTGAGTTTAATTATGTCCAGTGCCACATCATCATCTATTAAACGAAGAGCGATTTCTGGATTAAATCCTCTACCAATGGCTTTCACGATATTTCGAGTTTTCCATGGTGATAAAGGGTCTTCAAGTTCTTCTTCTTGAGGGTTAATGGTCACAGTTCCTGCTTCACTATCAATGTCTAAGTAAGTTTGAGTTAATTTTTCAATGTGCTGTTTGGTTTCTCCTTTCTTTCCAATTAAAACCCCTACACGTTCGCGTGGAATTTTGAGATATTCTGTGGTGGGCATATATTTCACCTCTTTTAATTGATATGATGTTTAATCATATTTAGAATTCGTTTCATTTACTATATATTATTTTTTTATTAGTTTTATTTTGCAGTGATTTCTAGAAATTAAGCAATAAAAACATGTTTATCAATGGATAAATTTAATTTTTTTCTTATTTTAATAATTAAAAGTTAAAAAATAAATATCATAAAAATTGTATGACTATTTTTCAATAATTTTTTGCTTTATTTCATCATGGGTGGCAAAAACACCGAATTTTTTAAAGTCACGAATAATATTATCAATGTCTCTTTCTAAAAGTTCTCTTGATATAGGGTGATCAGTGACCACTGATTGAGAAACGTCAATAATAACTGGCTCTTCATTGTGGTTAAGGATATTGTATCCTGAAAGATCTCCATGAACTAATTTTGCGTCATGATACATTTTTTTCATAGCATTTATCAATGTTTCAAAGCATTTTTCAGGTTTTTCGGGGGGCTGGTTTCTTAAAGTGGGTGCAGGATTACCATCTTCATCACCAATAAACTCCATTAAAAGAACATTATTTTTAGCAATTACTGGCTCAGGAACATTAATGTCTGCTTCTAAACAACGGTTAAGATTTCTGAATTCTTTGTTGACCCATGCATTGACTAACTGTCTTTTATTATTTGTTCTGACTTTAAATCTAGGATCGCCCTGAATATAATACTGCATTTTTTTAAAATCAGAGGTGTTAATACGATATATCTTGACGGCTACAATATGGCCTTTATCATGGATTCCTTTAAAAACATTGGCTTCTTTACCAGTACTAATAGCTCCATTTAAAATATTTAAATAACCGTTATTAGCTAATTTGTAGAGTGTTTCCAGTGTTAGTTTATCAAATACTTCGCTGGCTACTCTTCTATCTTCAACACTTTTTAGGCGTTTTTCAGCTCTCATTTTATCCAGAGCTGCGTCTGCTTTAGATACTTTAGGATCCATTAAATCAACGCGGTGATTTTTTTAAAATTATAATATGATTTATAAATATTGATATTAATAATAAAATTAGTAAAATCAAGAGTAATGATGGTTGGAATTAACCATGCACCATCAATATTATGCTTTTCAATTAAAGGTTTAAGTAACCTCTTTTTTCTAACCAGTTAGCTTCAGTTCGAGTGTATCTCCACACAATATCTGCTTTTTCGTCACTCTGAAACTGCCATGGTTTTATAAGTACCACGTCACCCTCTCGTATCCAGATCCTTTTTTTCATTTTTCCTGGGATTCGCCCTAATCTAGTTTTTCCGTCTGTGCATCGCACTCTTAATTTACCATGCCCAAGAATTTGTTCAACAATTGCTGGAATTTCTCCTCTTCGTGGGGTTCTCACTCTTCTGACTTCTTGTGGTTCATATCCTCTACTCAAATACTCTCCTCCTATGTTATTTAAACTAATTTTTTTCCAGTCCTATAAAGAATTAGATTTAATTAATTTATAAATATTAATAAGAATATAATAACTCAACCTTTATATAATGATTTATATTCGCGATACTTATTAGTAGTTTTCATAAAAATTATTTAAGAACTAATATGCAACTTTATTTCAGGTTTTGTTAATAATATTAATTTATTCATAAACTAATTTGAAGGTTATTATCATGGTTAATGAATTTTTAAAGATAATGGAATTAGGGGATGCTGAAAAAATTATTAAAAATTTGTTTGATAATTTTTATTCAAATAAAACATCGGAGAAAATTGATTTGTTGGCTGCAAACGGGCGTGTTTTAGCAGAGGATGTCTACGCCACAATGGATTTGCCTCCTTTTGATAGGGCATCAAAAGATGGCTATGCTGTTATTTCCAGCGATACTTTTGGGGCAACTGAACAAACAGCAGTTCCTTTAAATTTTTTAGAATTAATTGAAGCAGGTGAAGTTCCTCAAAAAAAAGTAAAAAAAGGTTTTTGTTCAGCTATAAATACTGGCGCTCCTATCCCAGATGGTGCTGATGCCGTGGTGATGGTGGAATACACTGAAGATAATAATGGGGAAATTCAAATTTATCGTAGTGCTCCTGCTGGTCAGTTCATAACAAAAAAAGGCAACGATATAACCAAAGGCAAGTTAATCCTTAAATCAGGCACTCCTCTAACTCCAGATAAAATAGGGGTTTTAAGTGCAATGGGGTTAGGTGAAATCTCTGTATGGAAACTTCCTCGAGTCGCAGTCATTTCCACTGGAAAAGAACTGGTAGAATTGGATAAACAAATCGAGTATGGTCAGATATATGATGTGAATTCTTACGCTTTAGAAAGTTCACTCTTGTCTTGTGGTGCAGTGCCGGTTTTTGGAGGCATAGTAAAAGATAATTATGAATCTCTTTCATCATCCATTAAAAAAGCCCTTGAAAATTCAGATATTGTATTAACTTCGGGTAGTACTTCTGCCGGAACAGGGGATGTGCTGAAACAAGTACTGGATGATATGGGTGAAGTTTTAATTCATGGTATTTCTGTAAAACCTGGAAAACCAACTATGGTTGGTAAAATAGGTCAAAAAATTGTAATTGGGCTTCCGGGTTATCCTGTGGCGGCATTAATGATATTTCAAATATTCATAGCTCCTTATTTGAGAAAATGGAGTGGTATGGCCCAGATTTCTACTAAAACTATTAATGCACTATTGGATGAAAGATTTTACTCATCTAAAGGCCGAGTTCATTATGCTTTGGTTAAAATTAAGGAAAATAAAATTTATCCCATACTAAAAGACTCTGGAGCCATAACTGCCTTAGCTGAGGCTGATGGTTATATTAAGATTCCAAAAAATGTGGAAATTTTGACTGAAGGCAGCAAAGTAAACGTATTTTTATTTTAAAAAGTTTAATTGATTAAATTCAATAATATGTCTTTTAAATCTTTTAAATCATTAACTATTGATTGAGAAGATAGTTCTCTAACATTTGGTCGGTTAACAATGATTACATCTATATCTAATTCTAAAGCAGCATCTATTTTACTGGAAACTCCTCCGGTTTCTCCACTTTCTTTGGTAATAATGGCGGAAACACCATATTCTCTCATTAGTGTTTGGTTAAATTCTTTAGAAAATATCCCCTGCATGGCAATTATTTGACTGCTTTTAATTCCTAAATCCTCACATTTTTTTATGGATGAAACAATGGGCAGTACTCTTACAAAAATAGTTTCTAAAGGGTAATTTTCCAGCACGTCATTTAATGTTGAAACTCCGGCAAGGTGCATGATTTTTCCATTTTTAACAATATCAAATGCTAGTTTTCCGGCTTCTTTGAAGGAGTTCACCTGATGGATCTTTGAATTTTCCGGTATGGGGGTTGATGGCCTTTCAAACCGTATATATTTAATTGATGATTTTTGACAGGCCGACACTGCATTTTTAGTGGCTTCAATGGCAAATGGGTGTGTAGCGTCAATAATCAAGTCAATACTTTCGCTTAAAATTAAGTCAACCAAACCATCTTTATTCAATGGTTTGGATATTATTTTATTGGCCCCTGCTTTTTTAGCAATTTGAGCACCATACTTAGTTACAGTTGTAGCTAGAACATGTATATTGCGTATTTTGTTTAATAATTCGATTATTTGCACTCCATCTTGAGTTCCTGCCATCACTACAACACGCATATTAAAACCTTTGTTAGTTATTTTCAGGGTCTACAATTCTTATTATTTTCTCACTAACCAGAATAAGTGCAGATACAGCTATTATCCATATCCAGTCCACTAATCCCAGCTCGGTAGTTTTAAATATGCCTTGGAAAAATGGTACGTAAATTACCATTACCTGCAGTAAAAATGATGCTGCTACGGCAATTAAGAGGAAACGGTTTGAAAATCCAGTCCTTGATTTGCAGTTAAACACATTGAAAATCTGGAACATAACAAAAACAGTAAAAGCAATGGTGGTTGCTTTAATGGTGCTCACTCCTAGAGATAGCTCGTAGAGATAAAGTGCCATAGTTCCAATAGCCATTACAATTCCGGTAAATATGATCCTTAAAAGACTTTTTCGGGGTAATATGTCATCTCTTTCAGGTTCACGTAACATTATTCCTTTTTCTGCGGGTTCTATACCTAAAGATTGGGCAGGAGGCCCATCCATAATAATATTTATCCATAAAATTTGTATGGGATTAAATGGGATGGGTAAGCTCATGATCGAAGCGGAAACAATAGTTAAGATAGCCCCAACATTTGTTGAAAGCTGGAACTTAACAAAACGTCTAATATTATCAAATATGGTTCTACCTTCTTCAATGGCATGGACAATTGTGGAAAAGTTATCATCCTGCAATATCATATCTGAAGATTCTTTCGCCACGTCGGTTCCAGCAATACCCATTGAAACACCAATTGATGCTTTTTTAAGAGCAGGTGCATCGTTTACACCATCTCCGGTCATGGATACTACATTATCTTTGTTTTGGAGTGCTTCTACTATCCGAACTTTTTGTTCCGGGAAAACCCTAGCATAAACTTGCACATCTTCCACTATTTCTGAAAATTTTTCATCGGATATTTTGTCCAGATCCGTTCCAGTTAAAACCTTTCCTCCTTCTAAAACACCTATTTCTTTTGCTATGGCTGCAGCGGTATCTTTATGATCTCCAGTAATCATTACTACTTTAATTCCTGCTTTTTTACATATGCTAACAGCTTCAGCAGCTTCTTTTCGAGGAGGATCCATCATACCTGATAGGCCCACAAAAATTAAATTACTCTCCAATGTGTCTTTATCTTCTAGATCTTCATTTGGATCTAATTCTCTATAAGCTAATCCTAAAACTCTTAGTGCATTTCCCGTCATTTCAGTTAAATCGCTGAGAATTTTTTCTTTATCTGTTTCAGTTAACTCTCTAATGGTACCATTTTCTTCAAGGAATTTGCATAGGCTCAAAACAATTTCTGGTGCGCCTTTTGAGAAAATATAATCTTTATCACCTTTCTTGTTTATTGTACTCATTCTTTTACGGGTACTATCCAGGGGGATTTCCATTATACGTGGGTATTCTTTTTCTAACTCTTCTCGAGAGTAATCTTCCTCTTCAGCGAATAATAGCAAAGCACCATCTGTTGGATCTCCAATGACTTTTCCATTGGATAAGTGGGCGTTGTTACATAATGCACATACTTCAAGTGCTTTCTCAGGTGAATTTAATCGCGCATCTCTAACTGACATCTTGTTTAAAGTTAGAGTTCCTGTTTTATCAGTACATATCACAGTGCATGAACCTAATGTTTCAACTGCCAGGAGTTTTCTAACCACGGCATTGCTTTTAGCCATTCGCTGCATTCCTAAAGCAAGGGTTAATGTTAGAATAGCAGGTAGTCCTTCGGGTACAGCTGCCACTGCCAGGGAAACGGCAGTCATAAATGTTTCTACCAGGGGTATGCCTTTGGATATTTGTAAAATGAATACCCCTATACATACTACTACTGCAATGAGGCCTAACATCTTCCCAAGGCCTGAAATCTTCTCTTGTAATGGTGTTGCGGTGTCTTCACCTTGCAGCATTTCAGCAATTTTTCCTATGGATGTTTCCATTCCAATTTCTACTACTGCTCCAACCCCTCGTCCAGAAATAACATCTGTATCCATATAAGCAATGGTTTCTCTTTCATTTTCTGCTTTTGTATGGTCAATTGTTTTGGAAACAGGAAGTGATTCGCCGGTTAAGGATGATTCATCAATCCTAAGATCATAACTTTCAATCAAACGGATATCAGCAGGTACGTTATCTCCTTCTTCTATAACAACTATATCTCCGAGTGTAAGTTGAGAGGCAGGTATTTTTTCAGTTCTTCCATCTCTAATAACAATTGCTTCACTCGAGATTAATCCTTTAAGCTTTTCCATAGCTTTTTCTGCTTTATTTTCCTGTAAAAATCCAACAGTAGCATTTAAAATTACCACAAAAAGGATTACAGCAGCATCTATGGCATCTCCTACAAAATAGGCAGCAATAGCTGCTAAAATCAATAAAATGATTAGTATGTCCATAAATTGCATTATGAACTTTTTAATTGGCCCATCTTTTTTCTCTTCAACTAACTCATTAGGGCCATAATCCTGGGCTCTTTTTTGAGCTTCTGATGAACTTAAACCATTTCTGGTGGTTTTTAGTTCTTGTAATGTTTCTTCAACGCTCTTTTTTCCCCATTTCATTTTCAACACTCTTTATTTTTTTTGGGATTATTTGGTAAAATTTTTTTATTTTTCCAGTTTATTATACTTATAAATTCTATTTATTTATTCTATACTACATACTCGCATCAATTTTTTATTACTTATATAAATTATTGTAGCATGTTCTATTTAGAAGAATACTCGTTTTAAAAATAATTTGATTTCTATAATTCATTATTTAGTAATTATTCAGTACAATTTTTCCCTATTGATATCTACCGATAAAACCCTGATTACAGTTAATATTGATTAAATGATTAGGGATATACATAAAAAACAGATTTTTTGTAATTAACCAATCTCATTTTCTTTTTAGTGTTTATATCGTCTCCTGTAAGGGTTTTAATTATTAAAGTAGCCCCTACGCTTTCCGCTAGATTAATTAATGATTGATGCAGTTCCATAGGGGGTCTGATGGAATAAATAATACTTGCGCCGTAGTAAATACTTAACTTGGGATGATTGATGTCGTCTTGAATTACTCCTTCATGACAAGGTTTAATATCTGTAATTACTATATTCATTTTTGAATGTCTTTGCAAGTTGCAGGCAACTTCATGAAACTTACCCACACCCACCTCGACAACTTTGTCATTGGGCTGGCACTGGTTGATAATATAAGATGTAAAATCTTTCCACATGGTTTCACCGGAGATTTAAATGATTATAAGGGAATTCAAACTTCCAGACTTAAAAAGAGTCATAGAAATTGAAAAAATGTCTTTTGATGAGCCTTATCCTCCTCATATATTAAAGGATATTTTTAATTTAGGGGCAGGATTTTTGGTTGCCCAGCAAGATAATATAATATTAGGATATATTATATTTTGGATTAGATTTGAAGATGAGGGTCATATTATTTCTCTAGCTGTTGATAAAAAATACCAGAGAAATCAGGTGGGGAGCCAACTGGTGAGTATGGCCACTGATATTTTAGAAAAATTTCAAATGAAAAATATTAAATTAGAGGTTAGGGCTGAAAATAAAGGGGCCATAAAATTTTATAAAACTCTGGGATTTCATGACGAAAAAATAATCCATGGATATTATGAAGATGGAGAAGATGCAATGCTAATGGATAAACCATTAAGAGGTGCTTCTGATTCATATTATCCAAAATAACCTAATGAATTAGATTAATAATTATGCTAATTAATAATTTCAAATTTTCAGGATTAATGGTGATTAAATGGTAAAAGAAGCAAAACTTGCTTTAGAAGATGGAACTATACTTACAGGAGAAGGGTTCGGATTTGAAACTATTAAAACTGGTGAAGTGGTTTTTTCCACAGGTATGACTGGATATGTAGAATCACTAACTGATCCTTCATACAAAGGCCAAATTTTAATGACAACTTATCCATTACAGGGTAATTATGGGATAAGTAAGAATTGGTATCAATCTGATGGGATCAAAGCAGAAGGATTCATTGTAAGAGAAGAGTGTTTGCATCCTTCTCACAGTTTATCTGAAAAAGGATTATCTGAATTTTTAAGTGAATTTGAAATTCCCGGAATTGGGGGAATTGATACCAGGGCATTAACTATCAAAATCCGCCAGCATGGTGCAATGAAAGGAGCACTTTCTACGGAAGAAATTGATAACTCTGAACTTTTAGAGATGGCCCGCAATCAACCGAGCATTGTTGACGTGGATTTAGTTGATCAGGTCTGTGTAAAAGAACCAAAAATATTTGGCGACGACTTTTCTCAAAGAATAGTAATTGTGGATTGTGGAATCAAAAATAACAGTATCAATGCTTTTTTAAAAAGAGATGTGGGAGTAGTTGTTTTACCGTATGATACAGATCCTAAAGATGTCCTTGATTATGATCCTGATGGAATTCTAATTTCCAGCGGACCTGGGGACCCTACTCGAGTTAAACCAGCGATAAATACTGTGCAGAGTCTTTCAGAGAAACTCCCTATATTCGGGATATGTTTAGGTCAGCAGATTATTTCCTTGGCATTTGGGGCTAAAATTTATAAAATGAAATTTGGTCACAGGGGAATTAACCAACCAGTGAAAGATCTAAAAAATGGAAAAGTATTCATCACCTCTCAAAATCATGGTTTCACTGTGGATCCAGAATCCATAAAGGATAAACTGATTAATATAACGCAAATTAATCTCAATGATGGTACCCCTGAAGGAATAGAACACGAAGAACTGGCTATTAGTAGTGTTCAATACCACCCTGAAGCAGGGCCGGGACCTCATGATACAGACAATGTCTTCGATACATTTGTTGAAAAAATAAGGCAATATTAATGGTAAATCAGGAATTTAATGACTATTAAACAAGATAAAAATTAAATTAAGAACAATTGAATGATTATTCTTATTCATACCCTCTTAGGCGGGATATTGATTATATAAGTATAATATAAAACGGGGATCGGAATGCCGAAGGATCAAGATATTAAAAAAGTATTAATAATTGGCTCAGGGCCTATTCAGATAGGCCAGGCGGCTGAGTTTGACTATTCAGGCTCTCAAGCGTGTAAATCTATACAGGAAGAAGGGATTGAAACTGTTTTGGTTAACAGTAATCCTGCCACTATTCAAACTGATATAGATATGGCAGATAGTGTTTATGTAGAACCTTTAACTCCAGAAATTGTGGCTAAAATAATTGAAAAAGAAAAACCGGATGCTATCTTACCTACTATGGGTGGTCAAACCGGTCTCAATGTGGCAACAGGCCTGGAAGAAATAAAAGCATTGGAAGGAGTAAAAGTTTTAGGTTCTTCTGTTGAAACTATACGCAATGTAGAGGACAGAGATCTTTTTGATAGTTTCATGAAGGAACTTAATGAACCTGTACCCAAAGCCAAGGCCGTAGAATCAATTGAAGATGCACTAAATGCAGTAGAAGAAATTGGGTTTCCTGTAATTGTACGCCCAGCATTCACATTAGGGGGAACTGGTGGTGGAGTCGCTTATAATGAAAAAGAATTAATTGAAATAGCTACTCGTGGTTTGGACATGAGTTTCATTAATCAAGTGCTTATTGATCAGTCTGTAATTGGTTGGAAAGAATTTGAATATGAAGTAATGCGGGATAAAAATGATACCTGTATTATTGTATGTAACATGGAAAACATAGATCCCATGGGTATTCACACCGGTGAGAGTATTGTAGTTGCACCGACTCAAACTCTAAGTGATATCGATAATCAAAGACTTAGAAATGCTTCTATAAAGATTATAAGGGCTTTAAAGATTCAGGGAGGATGTAACATCCAATTCGCGGTTCACCCAGAAACCGGGGATTACAAGGTAATTGAAGTTAACCCCAGGGTAAGTAGAAGCAGTGCCCTAGCATCAAAAGCTACAGGATACCCTATTGCTAAAATTTCGGCTAAGATTGCTATTGGCATGACTTTAGATGAGATCCAAAATGACATTACTAAAGAGACCCCTGCATCTTTTGAACCAACTCTGGATTATGTCGTGGCTAAAATACCCCGATGGCCATTTGATAAATTCAAAGGAATAAGCAAGGAAATAGGGGTTCAGATGAAGTCTACTGGAGAGGTTATGTCTATTGGGCGAACCTTAGAACAATCGTTACATAAAGCAATTCGTTCATTAGACATTGGGCGTTTTGGTTTTGATGAAGTACCATTTACCAAAGAAGCACTTGCAAATCCTACAGATGAACGATTATTCCAGGTTTACACGGCTTTAAAACAGGGAATGACTGTGGATGAAATCCATGAGATTACATTAATTGATAAATTTTTCCTTTATAAATTATTGAATATTATTGATTTTGAAAAAGAAATAACTCCCGATTCTATCAAAGACCCCAAAATTTTACGCAAGGCTAAAAAAATGGGTTTTTCAGATAGAAAAATATCTGAGATATGTTCCATTGATGAAAATGAGATTAGGAATATCCGAAAAGATAATGGAATAATTCCTACTTTTAAGATGGTAGACACATGTGCTGCTGAATTTGAAGCTAAAACTCCATATTATTATGCTACGTATGATATGGAGGATGAAGTATCAGTTTCAGATAATAAAAAGGTGATAATTATAGGTGCAGGACCTATAAGGATTGGTCAGGGAATTGAATTTGATTATTGTTGTGTACATGCTGCAATGGCCCTTAAAGACAAGGGAGTAGAAACTATAATTATTAACAACAACCCTGAAACTGTGAGTACTGATTATGATATTTCTAGCAAGCTTTATTTTGAACCGCTTACCTTTGAAGACGTCATGGGAGTCATTGATAAAGAGAATCCGTATGGTGTTGTAGTTCAATTTGGAGGGCAAACTTCAATTAATTTAGCAGTAGCTCTAGCTAATAGTGGTGTAAGGATCATGGGAACTCCTCATGAGAGTATTGATCGAGTAGAGGATAGGGAAAGATTTACTCAGGTTCTGGAAAAACTGGACATACCTCAAGCCCCTTATGGAATCACCAATTCTTTTGAAGATGCTCGAAAAGTTGCTGAGCGAATCGGGTTTCCGGTTTTAGTGCGACCGTCCTATGTACTGGGCGGAAGAGCAATGGAAATTGTTTATGGTGATGATGAACTACGGGAATATATGAAAGAAGCTGTTAAAATATCTCCTGAACATCCGATTTTAGTAGATAAGTTTCTGGAAGATGCCATTGAGGTTGATGTAGATGCACTCTGTGATGGTGAAGAAGTTTTCATTGGAGGAATAATGGAACACATTGAAGAAGCTGGTGTTCACTCTGGCGATTCAGCATGTGTTATCCCGCCTCAAAGTATTCCTGAGGAAATATTGGATGAAATAAAAAGGTATACTCGTGAACTGGCCCTGGAACTAGGTGTGATAGGACTTATGAATATTCAATATGCAGTTAAAATGGATCAACAAACCCAGGTGTATATATTAGAAGCAAATCCTCGCGCCAGTAGGACAGTTCCTTTTGTTAGTAAAGCAGTTGGAGTTCCATTGGCTAAAATTGCAGCCATGCTCATGATAGGTCATAAACTATCTGATTTGGGACTTAAGGATGAAATTAAAATAAATCATGTGGCAGTTAAAGAATCGGTTTTCCCATTTATTAAATTACCTGAGTCAGATTCAATTCTGGGCCCTGAAATGAAATCTACAGGGGAAAGCATGGGAATTGACGAAAATTTCGGACTATCTTATTATAAATCTCAATTATCTGCCAATATGGATCTTTTAACACAAGGAAAAGTTTTTATAAGCGTAAGAGATGCAGATAAGGATAAAATCAGAGATATAGTTGAAAAAGCAAATGATCTGGGCTTTGAAATTCTTGCTACGCGTGGAACTGCTCGAGCAGTTGAAGATGTGGCTGATATTGGTGTAATCAGAAAGGTAAGTCAGGGATCTCCTAATATTAGGGATGCTATTGTTAATAAAGAGATTGGATTAATAATAAACACTCCTTCTGGAAAACAATCTGCTGATGACGGATATTTAATTCGAAGAATGGCAATTGAACTGGGTATACCTTATGTTACTACATTAGCAGGTGCAAGGGCTGCTTTAAATGCTATAGAGGAAGTTAAAGAAGGTAAGATTGTGGTAAGATCATTAAAGGAATATCATAATTGATATTACTTTTTAATTTCACGACAATTTTTCATTATTTTATAATTCTATTTTTAAAATTAAATTCAAAATCCCCAATATTTATAAACTAAAAAAATAGAATAATTGTGATACATATTTATAATTAATATAATTTTTTTCTTTAATGATTTAGTTAATTATACAATTTCTAAAATTTTTGCATTGGAAATTTAAAAATATGTGCTGTTTCTCACTATATTCAAGTGAAATCATTATTTATATGGTGAGAACATAAAATAGATTATAATATATTAAAGGGTTGCTTATGCATAATGGAAAATTAGGTTACCAATGGTCAACTAGTAGGGAAATGGGGGATTACTATGAAAAATAGGTCCCGTATGTTTAGAAGTATAATTATTTCTTTGATTTTATTAGCATCGCTTTTTGCTTATAGCAATTTTAGTATGCCTTCTGCAGATGCACATATTCTGGTGGTGGGTTCACCCAGTTCAGATTTACCTGCTGATTATTTGACTGATGCTAAAAATATCGCTGCTAAATTAAAAAAGAAGTATGGTTCTTCAAATATTGTAACCTTATATGGAAAACAGGCCACTGCTAAAAATATCCTGATGGGAATGTATAATGCAGATATGATAATATACATCGGTCACGGGGGATATATGGATGGACGCTATAATGGGAAAGGAGGAATTGCAAAACCTCCATTTTCTTTAGTGGGTTATGCTGGCGCTTCTAAATCTGGAAATGAGTTCATTTGGGGAATTGGCGATAAAATGAGGGAAGGGTGGTATGGAAACACATTCAATGCTCCTTTAAAACAGAATAGTGCTGTAATGTTATTCCACGTTTGTTTTTCAACGGGTTGGGTTGAGGATTATACAGTGGCAAATCCTGTGGAAACTATAAACAATTTTGCCAAAATGTTTGGAAGTGGAGTGAATTATTATGCTTCGGCGTGGTTTGATTCAGAAATAATCGATACTTTGGTTCCAGGCGGAACTTTTAACAGTGCTAATCATAATATTAGGCATGCTGCTGAAAAACTCACTAAAATTTATACGGCGCCTGATGGCACATCTGTTCGAAGAAGTAGTGATGGTGCAGTATCATTCGTTGGAAATTTTTATGGTAAATTCCCTACTGTTTCTCAAATAACCAAGTATAATTCTTATGCTGCTTTAGCATGGTATAACGGCGATAGACAAAAATTCCTGGTATCTGCAATTCATACCAACCCCGAACAGTACATGAATCAGACATTCACTATAAAAGAGTATTCTGCTGATATTGGATCTCGTATAGTAAATTACACTTGGGATTTTGGTGATGGTATTACTGCAGAGTATACTTCTCCAAAAGATGTAACTCACAGTTACTCTTCCTTTAAAAAGTACACAGTAAAACACACCGTAACCAATAATCTGGGACAAATTGCAACTTCAACTAAAACAATAACTGTGGTTAATAGGGCTCCTGTGGCTAATTTCAAGACTTCTGCAGTTAATTATGCCCCTAAAAAAATTATAAACTTCACATCCTATGCCTATGATCAGGATAAAGGGGATAATGTAACATCAATTTACTGGAATTTAGGGGATGGTGCAACTTCCAATGAATCCCATGTAAAACATAGATATTCCAAAGAGGGAACTTATAAAGTTTCATTAACTGCGGTTGATACCTATGGTAAAAAAGGCACTAAATACAAGATATTGAAGATTTACTATCCAAAACCAGATCTTGTAATAACCAAAGCAAAAAAATCAGGCAAATATTTGAAGGTTACTGTGAAAAACAAGGGCAATAAAAATGCTAAAAAATTTAAAGTCAAAGCCTGGAATGGAAAGTATTCTAAAATAAAGAGTATTTCTGGATTAAAAGCAGGAAAATCTAAATCTTTCCAAGTAAGGTTTTCTTACAGCCATGGAAAGGTCAAAGCAGATTCTTATAATAAAGTTAAAGAATCAAATGAAAAGAATAATGTGAGAAAATTCTGATCTGGACTCTTTTTAACATTTAACTTTTTATTTTTCTAATTTTTTTTTCAAGATTTTTTAAAATGATTTATTTTTTATATAAATATTCATAATAATCACTGTATTATAAATCAGGTTAGAGATAAATATGTTTTATTGAACTTTAAATGACCTTATCATTGGGGCTGGTCTATGTTAATTATTGAAAATGGCCTTGTTCTTAAAGGCTGTGAACTAAAAGCTGAAAAATCCAATATTATTATAGATAATGGAAAAATTATTGAAATAACTGATAAGAGCGTCTCGGGTGATGATAAAATAGATGCTGGGGGCTGTATTGTATCTCCATCACTGATTAATTCTCATGTTCATATTGGGGACTCTGTAGCATTGGATGTAGGGGATGGCAAATCAATTGACGAGATTGTAAAACCACCAAACGGGATTAAACATAAAATTCTCTCTGAAAGTTCTGATGAGGATCTAATTGAATCTATGAATAGAACAATGTGGGAAATGCTATCTACTGGAACAACTACTTTTATTGATTATAGGGAGGGGGGAGTAGATGGGATTAAACTATTAAATGAAGCATCTAAAAATATTCCAATCAATAAAATTGTTCTGGGGCGGGATGAGATATTATTTGATAAGGAAGCAGATTTAAAAGATGTTCAATCAAAAGTTAAAGAACTTTTAAAACATTGTGATGGCATTGCGCCCAGTGGTTTTGGGGAAATAAGGGAAGATGTGGCTAAAATAATAGTTAAAGAATGCGAAAAACAGGATAAATTGTCTTCTATTCATGTAGCTGAACATGAAAAAGTGCAAAAAGATTCTTTGGAAAAAACTGGTTTTAGTGAAATACAGCGGGCAGTAAATTGCGGTTTCAAACTTTTAGTGCATTTAAATTATCCGATGCAAAGAGATTTGGATGCGGTGTCATCAGATAATATTTCAGTTGTATCTTGCCCTAGATCTAATGGTGCATTAGCTGTGGGAATTCCTCCTTTAAAAGACATGGAAAAAAAGGGGATTAATACATTATTGGGAACTGACAATTTAATGTTCAATTCTCCTAATATGTTTCGTGAGATGGAATATGCATTGAAAGTAACAAGGGGATATTACAGAGATTATTTTTCTCCCAGGAAAATACTAAAAATGGCTACTACTAATGCTTCTCTATTGGGGATAAATTCTGGTTGTATTATGGAAGGCATGGATGCGGATATTATGATTATAAAGAAAAATTCATCCAATCCTTGGTTGTCTATTATTAATAGAACAGAATCGAAAAATATAATATGTTTAATGAGGAAAGGTAAGATAATATAAAAGAGGTGAGCCCATGTACAAAAAAATTTTATTACCAACCGACGGTTCAAATTTTGCTAATGTAGCTGCTGAACATGCAGTATGGCTTGCTAAGACTAGTGGAGCTGAAATTATTGCTTTGACCGTGATGGAAACATCTTCATTAGTTGGGCTTCCTGCAGATGATTTAATAGTTCGTATTAAAGAAATGCTGCAAGAAGAAGCAGGTAAATCTTTAGAAACCATTAATAAAATTGTTAAAGAAAGTGGTGCTGATATAAAACTTTCTATGAAAACTGAAGAAGGCTCCCCTGCAGAAGCAGTTTTAAAGACAATTAAAGATGAAGATATTGATTTAGTTGTGATTGGAACTTCAGGAAAACATGGACTTGATAGATTTTTGCTAGGGAGTGTAGCAGAAAAAGTCGTAAGATCGTCTTCTTGTCCCGTTTTAGTTGTTCATTAGTTAATTTGATTTTTAAATTAACTCATTTTAGATATTATAAATTATTTATAATTGATTAGTTGGTGTAATGATGCTGGTAAAAGACATCATGTCAGATGAAATACACTATGTTAAAGTACCGGGTAACCGTACAAGTGCATTAAATCTCATGAGGGAAACCAATGTTTCAGGGGTTCCCGTAGTTAAAGAAGGAACTAAAGAATTAGTAGGTATAGTCACCAGGTCTGATCTGGTGGGGAATCCTGATGAAGAACAAATAGCTCTAATAATGACTAGAAATCCTATTACGGCTAGTTCTGATGAAAATGTAAGAGTCGTAGCTTCTAAGATGCTGGAAAATAATATTAGAAGAATACCTGTAGTTGATGATGGCAAGTTAACAGGAATCATAACTTCATTTGATCTTGTTGCTTTAGCATTATCTGAAATTGAAATAAATGAACCTGTAGAAGAATACATGCTAAAAACTATTCCAACTACTTGGGAGAAAACCCCATTAAATATTGCATTTGAGATAATGAGATATTTCAACCTTAAAGTTTTACTTTCTTTAAATAAAGATGGAAAACTCGTTGGGGTTCTAACAGAAACAGATTTTCTTAATGAGAGTGAAGTTGTTTCTGAGAAAACTGTGCATAACACTTCTGTCGGTACTGAAGGGGATAAATGGTCCTGGGACAGTAAAAGTGTACTCTATGTTATTAAAAACCATCTTAAATTCTCTGATAAAGAAGTTAAGGATGTTTCCACTTCTGATGTTATTACTGCAACCACACGAACTACTGTAACTGATTGTGCTAAGAAGATGAAACAGCTCAATATAGAGCAGATACCAGTTATTAATGTGGAAGGGGATTTAGCCGGTTTAGTACGTGCTAATGATCTTATAAAAGCATTTATACAATAATAATACGGCTAATTAATTAAATTTTTACTTATTTATTTTTATTGATAGATTTAAAAACAATTTTTTCAACTGATTACAATGGAAGAAAAACGCACTATTAGAATAAAAACATATCCGGGAATTATCAGATTAGCTGCGAAAAATAAAGGCGATGTTTCTATTAAAAATATCCAACTAAAACTGGTATGGGGCTACTGTTGGTGGCAGGGATTTCCTCAAGTGGAAACTTTCTTAGAATTACTTGAGAAATCTATAAAACAGTTAATATATGCTGTTTATCCTCATCAAGAACTATTTTTGGATTATGATATTTTTACTAATGATTTATTAGAGGAAAGCTCAAAAGTGGAAATATTTTTTAACCATATCTCTGCAGATCAAAAGGAGTTTGAATTAATAGGGGATGTTTTAGTTTTACAAGGCCCTGATTTAAGAGGAACTTTTTCTAAAATGACTAGTTTTAGGCGCAAGATTAAAGAAAATATTCAAAAAACCATTTAATAAATTTAAAAAATCGATCTTCTAATTGCAGGCAAAACTTTAATTAGTAGTTTTTCAGCATCTTCTTGGTTTTTTACTTTTCTGGCAACAATTTTTCCTTTTTTAAATATTGTTACATTTTGATTTTCAACTTCCAGCATTGCAATACCCATTGATTCTGAACACTTTACAGCACCAATTGATTTCAATTCATTGCATGTGTTTTCAATATCTATCTCATAGGGAAGTTCTCTTTCAAACATGATCTTGTTTTTTTCTGCTTTGCAAGGTTTATAAATAACTAAATCGTTTTTACTTTCGCCGTATTCCCCTATATCTAAAGTAACTCTCTTAAAACCCACTGCTTTGAGTTCAGAATCTATGTGGTTAAGCGTTTCGCTATTTAAAAGGGAATCCATTTTATCAATTTGAATCTGAGCTACCCCATTTTGATCCCTTACACGTATGATTTGTGCCTTTGATAAACTTTTTAAAAGAGATTCTGCATATGATATTCTATTTATTTTTTTAGGAGTAATTTCATCGCCAGAAGATAATCTAGTTGCTAAACAAGTGGTAGATAAAGAGTAACTGATTTTTTCACTTTCCAATATTTTTAATACGTCTTCTTTGGTAAGGCCTGCTGTTACTAAAGGGCTGGAAATATTTTTTTGGTAGTTAACCATTATCCCCGGGCGATCTTCTAAGAGATCGCTTATATTGGTTCCATCTACAACTAAAGGATATTCCTCTTTTTGAGCAATTTCTTGCAACTTATGGTACATTTTGTTTTTACAGATAAAGCACCGGTTTGGATTATTCTCTTTAAATAGATCATCATCTAGAAAATCTTCTTTTATAATAACATGGTCAATGCCAATTTTTTCAGCTATTTTTTTAGCATTACGACTGCACTCATTAGGCATTACACCATTGTCTATGGTTACTGCCAGAGCTTTTTCTGTAACTTGGGATGCAATATATGCTAAGAGAGTGCTGTCTGCCCCTCCTGAAAAAGCAATAATGATTTTTTTAGCTTTAAGGATGTTTTTCACTTCTTCTAGTTTCTTATCCAGTTCCATGGAAGTAACCTCCAATTATTCAGTTATTTATATGAGAAATGGGATATTTTTGCAATATATTCTAGGACTTTTAATGCATCTTTTCTTTTTACGTCGCATCCTTCAGTATTTATAAAATTTCGAAGGTTAGTTATAGTTTTTAAATCCAGGCTAGATTCTTGAAAAATCTTTTCATAATTTCTTTTCGGGTAAAAAATTGACTTGGCAGTGTCAAGTAAAATTTTTAATTCATTTTTAGTTATAATGCCTTGATCTTCAGCTTGTTTAAAATTAAAAGTTATACTAACCAGTGCATCCGAAAGCTGTTCATAAGTTTGTGGGTTAAAAACAATGGCAACATCATCATCTGATTCAATTTCACCTTTTTTATATTGATGGTACACATAGCCTATTCCTTTCATGCCTAATTCATCTAATTCAGATGCTCTAAGAGCGCCCATGCTCGAACCACCCACAACAATAATTCCTTTTTTTAGAGCACTCATTATCTCGCGATGGGAAACTGCAGGTTGCTGATGAAAAACGCCATCAATAATGCCGATGATGTCTGGAGAATCATTTAATATGCTTAAAATATCTCCTCTTTTTATAGGTGGCCTATATTCGGCAGGAATTACCTTTTCTGCCTCCTGGGAATTGAGGGAGGGTCCAGTGAAAATTATTATTTTTTTATTAAATGGTTTATTTGAATTCATCATGCGCCTCTTTTATGAAAATGGGGATTTTGATGTTTATAACCTAAAAAATGACTATAATCTATTTTAATATTAATTTTTAGTGTAATTATCAAGATATAATTTAGTATTTAATTTAAAAATAGAAATAATTTTTGAGAAATTATTAATTTAAATTAAAGCTAACCTAAAAAGAGAAATAGTTTTTAATCATTTAAATGGATATTAAATTATTGATTTCTTCAACCGATCTCCAACACGATCTGAATCAACTGAAAAGACTTCCATTCCAGGGATTATGACTCTCACCACTGGTATTTTAATGTTTTCACGGGTCAAATCCACGAATAAAACTTTTTCAATGCCACATCTTTCTATCTCTTTTAGAGATGTGTTTATGTCTTTTTTAAATGAACTTGATGATTTATTTTTTAAATCTTCTAAATGAACTTGTTTATCCATTTCTCCGAACCAATGTTTATTGATTCGTTTCATTCTATCGTATCCCGCTTTACGCATGAAAACAGCTCTAACAGTATCTTCTCTGGTTCCATGGATTTGTGTTGCTCTACTTTGGGCAACTTCAGTTAAAGCTCTAATAACTGCTATTTTAGGATCTAAATGGGTACCTACGCCCATAGTTAATAAAGCAGGATCTTTTAAAACAGGATCATCAGCTACTGCAGCTATGGTGGTTACTTTAATGTCTGCTGTTAAATCGATAATTTTTATATTTATTTGGGCATCATTAAATTTAGCTAAAAGGCCATTAATAATTTCATTATCTGACTCTTCGCATTTAATTTCTGTTTTCTGGCAGCGGTTTACCTCAAAAATGCTCCAGGCATCTCTTTCAATCACTTCAGTTATGCCGTGAAAAACAGCTTCTTCAATCAGGTTACCTGACGCCAAACCATTGGTATTAGATTTAAATAGGAGTGCCGATTTTTCGCTGTAATACGGATGATAAACCGCATTAGCAGGAACTAAATATTTTTCTTCACTTTTTATATCCACTGCCTCTACCCACTCTAAGTCTTTCTCTATCATTCTAATGGAATTTTGGGGTAGAATAAGGGATTGGGGATTTATACAGTTATCAAGTTTTTCAAAATCGCCTTTGATAATTTTTGATTGATGTTCGCCTATTTTTTCAGCAGAATATCTTTCAAATGCTTCCATCATGGCAGATGCTTTTGCTTGTATTGGGGTCGCTCCTTTACCTGCGTATATACTCACTGCGCCTTCTTGAGCAGTAGGGCGTATAGCAGAATATACTGGTATTCCAACACGATCTAAGTGTGTAATATCTGTAATACGACTCACACCTGCTTTTTTTAATTTTTTTTCAACTTTCTCAATTGTTTGAGAAGGTTTCAAAGCACGATGTGTGCATCCAACGTATTTCACTGGAACATCTGAAAACATGTTAAATCACTATACTATTTATTATTTTTAGTAAAACCTTAAAAAATATTATATTGGGTTATTTATTATAATCCGCCGGTCATTGAATAGAAAGTCATACTGCCTGCAATTAAAATAGCAATAACCCATATTAGCGGGTTCCATCTGAATATTTTTGCACCGTCTAAAATTGCAAATGGAATTAAATTGAAAAATGCCAAAAAACTGTTTATAGCAAACCCTAGTTGTGTTATGGCTGATAATATGAGAGATCCCTGGACATAAGGAATCAATGCTAAGAAAATTAATGCTAATATGATGTTGGTGACTGGCCCAGCCAGTGATATTTTTCCATTTTGTTCTTTGTCTATATATTCTCCGTGAATATAGACCGCTCCAGGTGCAGCAAATACAAATCCAAAATAAGAGGTTACTAGTGCAAGGATTAATCCCTCTACCCATAATCTATATTCAGCCCAAAAACCATATTTAATTGCTACTAGTTTATGGGATAGTTCGTGCAGTACAAAGCCTAAACCAACTGCAATGAGGGTTATTGGGAAAAGACTAATTGTTAGGGTAAGATTTTTGTTAGAGAACGCAAAAGCAAAGACTAATGCAATCACTAGCATGGATATAATGATATCTCTAATTTCTCTTGAAGTGAATTTAACCATAATTATTAAAACATATTCTTAACATATAATGGTTTCCATAATATGCTTAAAATAAAAATAATATTCGTAAAATTAGTTTTAAACAAATTTAACATAGAAACTTAATGTTCCCTAGATAATTGATTTTGTTATATACGGGGATTATAAATATGTTCCTTAAATTTAATGATAAATTCACTTCCATTTTCATGGGTAATTTCCAGTTCGCCATCCAGCTGTTCCACTAATATAGTCACTAATTTTAAACCTAAAGAATTGCTTTCATATATCTCATTATCATTAAAACCAATTCCATCATCCATTAATTCCAGAACCAGATTTTCATTAAACATTTTAAATTTAATAAAAATCTCTCCAGTATTTCTACCTTTGAAAGCATGTTTTAAACTATTGCTGACAAGTTCATTGATAATAAGGCCACAGGGAATAGCAGTTTCAATTTCTAGATTTATATTATCTAAATCCAGTTTTAAATCAATCATTTTATCCATGGAATATGAATGGAAAAGGTAAACCATCATATTATTTACATATGTGGCAAAATTAATCCGGGCCAGATCTTTAGATTGATAAAGTTGTTCGTGTATAAGGGCCATGGATTTAATCCGATCCTGGCTTTCTTTAAAAATTTTTTTGTCCTGATTGTCTTTTATATTATCTGATTGTAAACTGAGAAGACTTGAGATAATTTGGAGATTATTTTTAACACGGTGATGTATTTCTTTTAATAAAACCTTTTTTTCTTCGAGAGATGCTTTAATCTTTTCTTCAGATAGTTTTCGCTCAGTTATGTCCCTTGCAACCATCACTGCATAATCAGATCCACTAAAATTAACAATACTGATGTTAACTTCCATGGTGATGTTTGAAGAATCTTTTTTTATAAAATTAATCTCAAAATTTTGCCCTTCTGGATGTTGTAATTTATTTATTTTATAATATTCAATATTCAAAAAAATATCTTTAACCACATGATGATCTTCAGAGTTTATTAATTCAAAGATTGGTTTTTTTAGGATTTCATGAGAAAAATAACCCAACTGAACATAAGCTGAATGGTTTAAATCATATATATGGGCTTGAGGCAATTTTATAAGAAAAATAGCGTCGTTTGCTTGATCTAAAAGCGTTTTAAATCTTTCTAATTCATTCAAACGTTCCTGTAACTCAGGATAATAACTTTTCTGGATTGATTTTTCACCAAATCCTATTATCTTTTCACGGAGTTTATCCCATTCATCAAAATTTTCAGAGGGCATTTCTAAATATCTCCTCTATATCCTGAACTGTAGGCCTCACGGGATTAGTCACTACGCAAGGGTCGTTCAAAGCCATTCTAGCAAGATCTTCTATGTCTTCTTCTTTAACACCTAAGTTGGATAAATTCCCCCGAATTTTAGCAGTTTCTTTGAGATTTTTAATGTGGGATATTAATTCTTCTTTTACTTGTGTATGGTTCAACCCATCAATATTTATGCCCATGGCCTGGCTGATTTTGGTGTATTTTTTTATTTCCGAATCAAAATTAAAGTCAATCACATGTTCAAGTAATATGGCATTACATTCCCCATGTGCTAAATCTTTTAAACCACCTAAACTATGGGCCATAGCATGAATTAAACCTAAACTAGCGTTTGAGAATGCCAACCCTCCTTCCAAGCTTCCCATCATCATCTTTGATCTTAATTCAATATTCTGTAAGTCGCCTAATACTGGAATAATATTTTCACTTACTAATTTGATAGAATCCAGAGCATGAAGATCAGTAATATGTGAACTCGCATTGGATACGTAAGCTTCTATAGAATGAATTAATGCATCAAAGCCAGTGTTTGCAGTAAGAGCTATATTCATAGTCATAGTGGATCCTGGATCAATAAGGGCAGCATCCGGCACGGTGGCTTTACTAATAATGGCAATTTTAACTTGTCTTTTGGTATCTAATATTATTGCAAATTGTGATACATCTGCAGAGGTCCCTGCAGTTGTAGGGATGCATATTAGTGGAGGTGATGGCATTGAAACTTGATCTACTCCTTCAAACTCAAGAATATGTTGGTTGTTAGAACTGACAATTCCAATTCCTTTTGCACAATCCATAGGGCTTCCGCCGCCTAATGCAATAATAAGGTTACATTCTTCACTGGAATATATTTCGGCACCTTCCATAACCTCATGATCTCTAGGATTAGGATTCACATTATCGTAAATTTCATATTCTAGATTTTCATTATTTAATAAATCTGAAAGTTCGTCAACTAATCCTACTTTAACTATGCCTGGATCTGTAACAATTAAAATTTTTTTAGCAGCTAGATTTTTTGCATATCGGCCTGCTAAAAGTCGGGCACCATTACCAAAAATAAATTCTGCAGTTACAAATTTTCTAAGATCCAATGGAGAAGACAACTAATCACCTCTTTGATTATCACATAAAAGGCTCATTATTATTTTATAAAAATTTGTTTAGTATTTATTTATTTAATAGTATAAAATTTAATAGGATGCTAATTAATCTTGGTTAATCTGTTAATAAATAATATAATGCTAATCAGAGGGAATGGTTATAAAAACTTAGTAGTTATATTTTCTATCAAATGTTTCAGGAGCTTGATCTTATTATTTGTGAATACTGTGCAATTGAAGGATATTATGGTACTCAAATTTATGAATTCGATAAATGGATTTTATATCTTGCTCCTAGTCAAAGATATTTCGGCACCTGTGTTCTGGCATTAAAAAGGCAATGCAGGGATTTGATGGATTTAAATCAATCGGAATGGTTAGAATTTGGAGAAATTGTTAAACTCTTAGAAGAAAGTTTGACAAGCCTATTTCAACCAGATCTTTTCAACTGGAGCTGCTTTAAAAACTCTGCTTTTAGATCAGATAATCCTGAACCTGAAATCCACTGGCATTTAATGCCTCGCTACAAAAATCCTGTAACTTTTAATGGAACCATTTTTGAAGATCCTGATTTTGGCTACATTCCTCAACCAATTACAAAGACAATACCTGCTGAATTAATGGAAATGTTAAAAAAATCGCTGGAATCAGTTATTCAACAAAAACAAATTTAATATGATTTAAAAAAGTAGTTTTTAATGATTTTTAATTGGAAGTGGCACTTATTTGAAGTTAATATATTTTATTAAAATAACGTAATTTTTAAATCAAATATAAATATACACGGATCTAATGGGATATTATTAAGGTGTTTTAGATTAGTGACAATAAACTGTATTGTGCTGATTTTAGACTAATGGGATATTATTAAGGTGTTTTAATGGATAATTTCAAACGATTATTGGAAAATATGGTGGAAAAGAATATTCCTGCTTCTTTATTCATGGAAAATAAAAATATTTTTTATCTAACTGAATTTAATCCTTCTAGTTTTGCTGTTTTGGTGATGATGGAAGAACCAGTATTATATGTAAATAAAATGGATTTGGAGGAAGCAAATAATTTTTCAAAAGTTCCGGTGGAAGAATTTAAATCATTTAAAGAATTAAAATCATTTATTAGTGATTTAGAAATATCTAAATTAGTTTTGGAGGATTCTCTTTCTTTAGGAATATTTAATAAAATTAAGGGGCCTTGGAATTTTTCATGTCAAGATTTAATATCTCCATTTAGGCGGATTAAATCTTCAAATGAAATAAATAAAATAAAAAAATCACTTTCTATTGCGGAAAAATCCATAAAACAGATTGATATTAGGGGGAATGAATGGGAAGTTGCGGCAGAATTAGATTATGTGATGAAAAAAAATGGTTCGCAAAAAACCGCTTTTGAAACTATTGTAGCATCGGGGCCTAGATCAAGCCTTCCTCATGCAAGGCCCTCAAAAAACTTAATAGATACCCCTGTTATGATAGATTGGGGTGCAGTATTTGAAAATTATTGTTCAGACTTAACTCGAACAATAGTAAAAACTGAAAAACAAGAAGAAATAAAAAATATTCTTTTAGAAGCTCAAAAAGAAGGTATAAATTCTATTAGTCCAGGTGTTCCGGTCAGTGAGATAGATTCTGTGGTTAGAAATGTAATTACAGAATATGGTTATGGTGATAATTTTATTCATTCCACAGGGCACGGTGTGGGATTAGAAGTTCATGAGGCGCCGTCACTGTCTATAAAGGACGATTCCGTTCTTGAAAAAAACATGGTAATTACCATTGAACCGGGTATTTATTTAGAAGGAGAGTTTGGGGTCCGTGTGGAAGACATGGTAATTGTTAAAAATCAAGCGAAGGTTCTAAGTAAGTTATCTCATGATTTATATTAAGAAATGATAGTAAAATGGCTTATTCTTTATCTAAATCATTTTTTAATGTTAATATTTGCTCATGATGATCTAAATCATTATTAAGTTGTCATTGTTAAATATTAAAACTAATTACTGGATTATAAATTTTTAAAATGTATTTGAATTTATTTGAAAACAAAGTTTTTAAAAACAAAAACCAAAGAAATAAAACAATGTATAAATATCATATATTATCATAATAAATATTGTATAACTAAATATTATATTAAAATTTATATTAACCAATCTAATCAGGTGGATAAATTGGCTGTTATCCCACAAGCACTCTCTCCAATAGCAAATATTATAGATGGCATCATACCAGACAATCTCCTTATTAAATTTCAGGAAATATTAATACGTAGTGGTATGTATGTCAAGGCATCAGAAATTCTTACTCTGGCATTTATTGCAAGTATATTCATAGGAATAATTGCGTTAGTAGTATCTTCTGTAGCTGAAATCGATCCCATAATTTCTGGCGTAGTTGGATTTTTAATTCCCCCAGTATTAATGGGTGGTTATATTTTTCTCATGATGGAACGCAGAGTAGATGCCATCGAACAGACCACACCTGATTTTTTAAGGCAAGTGGCATCTCTACTTAGAGCTGGTGTGGGTTTGGAAACTGCACTTGAAGATGTATCTAAGCATGGTGGAGGCCCTCTAAATGATGAACTCAAAAGAGCAGTTATTGAGATAAAAATCGGCCGTACTTTTGATGATGCAATCATGTCCATGGGTGAAAGATTAAAATCAAAAAATCTGGATAGAACATTCCGTATGATACTGGAAGGCCGAAGAGCTGGAGGTAGTCTTTCAGATGTTATTGAAACGGTTGCTGAAGATTTAAGGGCAGTTTTAGCTTTAAAACGGGAAAGAAAAGCTAATGTAATGATGTCGGTCATGTTTCTGATTATTGCGGCTATTGTTGCAGCACCTTTTGCTTTAGGGATGATAATGGTTTATTCGGGGTTCATTGAATCTTTGGGAAAACCCAATCCATTATTAGGTGCAGCAGTAACTGCAGCCGGTGGTTATATTATAATTCACTCCGTCATCGCAGGATTATTAATTGGTATTATATTGTATGGTAGCGCTAAAAAAGGAGTTAAATTTGCCGTGCCATTAGCTATTGCTGCTTATGGTATATTCCTTTTAGTTGGAAAATTTGGAATTCTAGTTGTCGGAGGTTAGGGTGTTTAAAATGAATATTTTTAAAGATGAAAGAGCTCAAGGATCTGCAGAATTAGTACTGCTCTTTGGTGGAATGATAGTTATAGTTATTATAGGTGCATTATCGTATCGAAATTATGTTACTAATATTGGTAATGAGATTAATTCCACTGATGTTCAAGAAATGACTAATTCCATACAGAATTTGAAAAACGATTTCTAATTTTTTATATTATTATTTATTTATTTTATTTTTAATTACTAATTCTCTCAAAAAAAGGAGATTTGATGATGGAAATGCTGATAAATGGGGAATTAATAGATTTAGATGAAAAAATTGATGTATTAAATCCATTTAATAATGATATAGTTGGTACTGTACCTTTGGGGAATTCAGAACATATTAAAAAAGCAATAAATGCTGCTAATGATGCAAAAATTGATTTAAATAATATGTCTTCTAGAAAAATATCGGAAGCCCTTTACAATATTTCCAATGAAATTTCAGAAAAATCAGATGATTTTTCAAAGTTAATCACATTAGAAACTGGAAAACCTATTAGTGCAGCTAAAGATGAAGTTAAAAGATCAGTAGATACTTTTAAGTTTGCTGCTGAAGAATCAAAGCGTATTTATGGTGAATCAATTCCTTTAGATGCGGGGATTGGGGGTAAAGGTTTTCTTGGGTTTTCTATAAAAATTCCATTAGGGGTTGTTGGTGCAATTACTCCTTTTAATTATCCTTTGAATTTGGCTATACATAAATTAGCTCCGGCTCTAGCGGCTAAAAATGCTGTTATTTTAAAACCCTCATTATCCGCTCCTTTAACTGCTATTAAATTATCTAAAATAGTCGCGGACTATTTCCCTAAAGGTTCTATGAATGTAGTCACCGGTAGGGGGAGTGTTATTGGTGATGAATTGGTAAGTAGTGATTTGGTGAATAAAATTTCATTTACTGGTGGCGTAGAGGTTGGAAAAAGAATTTCTCAAAAGGCAGGGATGAAGAAAATAACACTCGAATTAGGAGGTAATGATCCATTAATAGTTTTAGGAGATGCAGATTTGGATGAAGCTGTTTTAGGGGCTGTAAGGGGATCTTATCTCAATGCGGGACAGGTTTGTATTGCAGTAAAACGTTTAATTGTAGATCATAATGTTGCAGATGAATTTGCTGAAAAAATCACCAAAAAAACTCTAAAACTCAATGTGGGGGATCCTTTAAATCCAAAAACTGATGTGGGGCCATTGATTAATGTTGAAGCAGCGTCACATGTAGAAAATGTAGTTAATGATGCTATAGATAAAGGTTCTCAATTACTATGTGGTGGCGAAAGGAAAGGCAATATTTACATGCCTACTGTTCTGGACTATGTTAAAAGTGAAATGCCCGTTGTAAACAGTGAAACATTTGGCCCTATTTCTCCAATTATAAGGGTAAATGGTATTGAAGAGGCAATAAAAGTTGCAAATGACACCCAATATGGTTTACAGGCAGGCATATATACTGAAAATATTCATCATGCACTAAAAGCCGCTAAAGAAATAGATGCGGGATCTGTCATGATTAATAAGCAGTCAACATTCCGCACTGATAATATGCCTTTTGGTGGGTTTAAAATGAGTGGCCTTGGAAAAGAAGGCTTAAAATATGCAATCGAGGATATGACCCGCACTAAATTAATTGTTTTAAATACTAATTAAAAATAATTCTTTTTTCATTGAAGAGGGAATATAAAAAATTAATTGAAAGGAAAATTGGAATTATCCTTTTAAAAAGTTTTCAACTAAATTTCTGGCTTCATTTAATGCGTCTAAAGGTATTCCGTGGGGAATTTCACCTAAGTTCCCATCAACATTTTTCAAAATACCTTCCCCTGCACCTAAGAACATTCCTTCACTAGTTACCCCCATAAATGTGCTGGGCGGTAGCAGTGAGATAGCCACATGGTTTCCATCTTTTACTTCTAAATCATTGGTAACTATGGTCATGGCCCTCAAACCCACATTAACATTACAAATAAGTAAATTGTCAGCTTGGGGATGTTTACTAACACTCATAATTTCACCTACGATAATGTCAATTCCAATTATGGGGTCATTAATTGGACCAAGCGATATCCGCTTTTCTAAATTTAAGAATGTATTAAGGAAAAATCTAACTTTAGCTATATTTTCTTCGAGTTTTTCTTTTTCATCTCTATTTGCAAGTTCAAGGAAATGTTTACTCCAATCTTCACCACCTAAATATTCCTGAATCTTTTCTATTTTTTCTTTTAGGGTGCTGATTTGAGGGGATACCAGGAGATCTTGAGGTTCCATATAAGAATAAATAATGGCTTGTAGTTCTCGACCCATTTCACGGGCGGTTTGAATAGCTAACTTCTTTTTCCAATGCCCCTTGAAATTTCCTCCTTCTATAGTCCTTGTAAATAAATCTATTGATTTTTCTGCAACTAATAATCTGTAATCTTTACTGGTATCCCACATGGTATCACTTTTTGAATTATTGAGTAATTAGACATAATATTTTATATTTTTGTTTGCATTTTTATTTTAATAGAATTATAAAAAATATGTTTTCAGAGTACAAATAAATACTTACTTGAAATTAATCATTAGTCTGTTTTCGGTACTAAAGTATTTAAGTTATTAAATGATAAAATATCTAACAATTATAAATTTAAAAGTTATTAAGACTTTGAAATGTCTTTCAATTAAAATGGAATATTATTTAAAAATCTGGTGGTGGAAAAATGGTTGAATTATCCAATCTTTATGGTCTAGACATATATACGGTCCGGGGAAATTATGTGGGAAGAGTTCAAGATGTAGTTCTCAACATTAAAAAGGGTAGAGTTTCCAATCTTAAAGTTAGGGCTATGAGTCCTGATAAAAAAAATGTAGGGCTTAAAGAAGTAATTAAAACCAGCATACGGATAGTTCCTGAAGCAGATGAAATAAGACCTCTTCGAGAAGATGGAGTCATGGATATTTCTTATGATCGTGTTCAGGCTGTTGGAGATATATTACTAATCACTCCATTAACACCTCCTGAGAAGAAACCAATCACCACACAATAACTTTTTTTTTAATTTATTAATATTTACTAACAGAATTATTTAATAATGCATTTTACAGTATATTCATCTGATTAATTAGTTTTAATATATTGATTTAGTAATTTTCTTTTTAAGCGAGGATATTTTATGATAGTGGGAATAATCGGCTGTGGGGCAATAGCAAATATTATTACAAATTTTGCTCTGGAAGACAAATTAGGAGTCGAATTAAAATATTTTTATGATCGGGATGTTGAAAGAGCTGAAAATTTAGCTTCTCAAATTGACGGAACTGCTGTTTTAGAAATAGATGACATGTTGGATCAGGTGGACATAGTTATAGAAGCGGCGGCTCCTGCTGCTGTAGTGGAGGTAGTTCCAAGAATACTCCAAAAAGGTAAAAATGTCATTATCATGAGTATTGGTGCTTTAATGGATGCAGATATCAAAAATAAGCTTGAAAAAATAGCACGAGATAATAATGCTCGTGTATACGCACCTTCTGGAGCTATTGTAGGATTGGATGGAATAAAAGCAGCTTCAATTGGTACTATCCGAAAAGCTACATTAACTACTCGAAAACCACCTAAATCATTAGGTATGGCTACTGAGGAGAAAAAAACTTTATATGAAGGTAAAGCATCTGAGGCAGTAAAAAAATTTCCAGTAAATATCAATGTAGCTGCTGCATTAAGCATTGCTTGTGGAATGGATGTGGATGTGAAAATAATAGTGGATCCTGAAGTGGATCGAAATGTCCATGAAGTTCTGGTAGAAGGGGATTTTGGTGAATTTAAAACCACCACCAAAAACATAAGATGCGCAATAAACCCTAAAACTAGTGTTTTAGCAGCATATTCTGCTATAAAACTTCTTAAAAGTTTAAATGAGAATTTTATTGTGGGTACTTAAATATTAGGTTAATGCGGGTTGTTAATTTTCATGAGGGAATATGAAATTTTTTCTAATTTAAAAATGCCTGGAGGATCCAGGATTCTGCTTAGACTGGATGGTAGGGGGTTTTACAATTTTTCTAAAAATATTGGGCTTAAAAAACCTTTCGATCCTTTTTTTGCTGAGGTAATGGTAAATACTGCTATTAATATTTTTCGAGAATTCGCCCCATCGTTTATTTACACATTTTCTGATGAATTCAATATTGTACTGGATGATGTTCCGTTTTCGGGAAGATTAGAGAAAATTGATTCTGTTTTTGCAAGTTTTACAGCAACATCATTCTTATTTAACTGGGCTCGAAGTAAATTTTTAGAAAAATCAGAGATTAAAAATGAAGAGCTTTTTAAGACATTAAGCGCGGTTTCATTTGATTGCAGAGTTATTCCTTTATCTCGAGAATTAGTAGGTGAGTATTTTAAACAAAGGCAAAATGAAGCTTGGAGAAATTGTCTTAATGGTTATACTTACTGGACTCTCAGAAAAGAAATGGGAAAAAATGAAGCCATGGCTAACTTAAATGGTTTAAAAAGCAATCAAATGCACGAATTACTATTTAAAAGAGGCATAAATATTGCAGAGGTTCCTTCATGGCAAAAAAGGGGCGTAGGAGTATATAAAGTGAATAAAAAAGTAGTTGGTTATAACCCACTAACTAAAGAAGAAGTTTCCACAACTAGAAAAAAAATAAGCACGAACTGGGATTTACCTTTATTTAGTGATGATTTTTTTAAAGTTATTTTAGATAAATAATTATATTTTTATTAATTAGGACGATTATATTTATATTTAATTAAATTTCAAGAAAATAGGGCTTTTAAAATGGGTAAACTGGATGATATTCTATCTCATATATTGGGTACAGATAAGCAAAAATTCAATCAAGTTCAAATAGATCGGGAGGTTATAGATGAGATTATACAGATAGCTCGAGAATCTTATCCTCTGGAATTTGTAGCGCTGCTTCAGGGAAAAATTGAGAAAAACATATTGCACATTTATGCTTTAATTTTCCTTCCTGGAGAAACATCATCTGAGGGAGCAGTTATGGAAATATTGATGCTTCCACCAATGTCTGGTGCTATTGGTTCAGTCCACTCCCATCCAGGGCTAAGCAATACCCCCTCTCAAACAGATTATATGATGTTTTCAAAAAATGGGTTATTTCATATGATAATTTCAGAACCATATGACTTGGATAGTATTGCTTCTTATGATACATTTGGAGAAAAAATTGATTTTAAAGTTATTTAATTAATTATTCACTTTTTTTTTAAAAAAAAAGTAATTAATTTTTATAATCATTGGGTTTAATTTTAAAAAAATAAAGTAGAGATATAGAAAATATTTGTTTAGATTATAAATCTAGGGCAACTGCATCTTCTACATTATCTAATTTTATGACATCCTCAATTACTGCTTGAGGAACTTTCTGATCTACTTTTAGAACCATCACCGCTTCTCCACCAACTTCGCGCCGACCAACTTGCATGGTGGCAATGTTAATGAAATGTTCTCCGAGTTTAGTTCCAATGGCACCAATAGTACCGGGTAAATCCTGGTATCTAGCAATTACCATAGTCCCTTCAGGTTTCACATCTACCCAGTAACCATTTATTTTAATAATTTTAGGTTCTTTAGTGTAAGCCCCTTCAATCTTAAATTCCCCTTCTTCACTTTTAACTGTAACCATTATAATGGATTTGTAACCGTCGCATTCTGATCTTTTGCTTTCAGTTACTACAATGCCTCTATTGTGTGCTATAGATGGTGCATTAACTAAATTAACAGGTTCAGTTAGTATTGGATTTAGAATACCTTGTAATATTGTTCGGGTTAAGATGTCCTGTTTTGGTATTTCTGCTAATTCTCCGCAGTAGGTAACATCCAGTTCTTTAATGTTTCCTGGAGTGCCCTGTGCCACAAAACTTCCTAATTTTTCTGATAATTTGATGTAGGGTTTCATTACTTGAAATGTTTTTGGATCTAAAACAGGCATGTTAAGAACATTTTTAGGAGATCCTCCTTTAAAAACGGTTATGATTTCATTAGCCACAATTAATGCTGCATCTATTTGAGCTTCAGCAGTGGATGCTCCGATATGTGGCGTAACAACTATGTTGTCTAAATCTAAAAGTGGACTTCCTTCGGGAGGTTCATTTTCAAACACATCCAATGCAGCCCCACCAATTTTGTTTTGTGTTAATGCTTCATAAAGTGCATCTTCATTAATAATGCCGCCTCTAGCACAGTTAATAATAAAAGCACTTTCTTTCATTATTTCAAATTGGTCATAGGAGATGCTATGTTTGGTCTCAGGGGTTAATGGCACATGGATGGTTATAACATCTGCTTCTTTAAGCACTGTTTCCAAATCAGCCACAGCTACACCCATTTCCGCTGCTGCTTCTTGGCTGATGTAAGGGTCATAAACCATAATGTCCATACCAAATGATTTAGCACGGATAACGACTTGAGAACCAATTCGACCCATTCCTACAATTCCAAGGGTTTTATTGTTTAATTCCATCCCCATAAATCTGCTTTTTTCCCATTTGCCTTCTTTCACAGATTTATCTGCTATGGCTATTTTTCGAGATAAAGATAACATTAAACCCATGGCATGTTCGGCCACAGTAATGGAAGTGGATTCAGGAGCATTGATTACCATTATTCCACGTTCTGTGGCTGCTTGAACATCTACATTATCCACTCCAACACCTGCTCGGGCAATAATCTTTAGCTTAGGTGCGGCTTCAATAACTTCACGAGTTACTTTTGTTCTGCTTCTAACTACGATAGCGTCAAAATCTTTAATACTTTTAACCAGTTCTTCTGGTGTAATCTGTGTATCAACAATTACTTCAGCAACCTCTTCAAGATCAGAGATTCCTTTTTCATTGATTGCATCAGCGATAATTACTTTCTTTTGATCCATAATCTCACCATCTATTTCTCTAATTATTGGTATGGATTAGAATGCATTTAAATATGATGACTAATTCTGGTTAAAAATATATTAATTAGCAATAATGCAAGAAGATAATAAAATTATAAATTATATTTAGATAGACTTAATAAATGGAAAATTAATTTGAATGGATAAATATCAATTTAAAAAGGAGATCAAAATGAAAATAGAAGAATTTATTGTTTCCAGTGCAAACCACGTGCCGGGATATGAAATAGTAGAAACTAAAGGATTTGTGTATGGGCTCACTGTACGAAGTAGAGGTTTAGGTGGTCAACTAGGTGCAGGTATCAGGTCCATGTTTGGTGGTGAAATTAAAGAATATGTTAAAATGATGGAAGAATCTAGAAACGAAGCATTAAACAGGATGATCCGTCATGCGGAAGAGCTGGGTGCTAATGCAATAATAAGTGTACGATTTGATTCTGATGAAATTTCTAATGTGATGCAGGAGATATTAGCTTATGGGACTGCAGTAATTGCAACTGAAAAATAAATCAGAACTTCCCTTAAACTCTATTAACTTTTTTCAATTAATTTTATTAACAATCTTTTTTAAAAACAATGAACATGTTTGAAGGTTACATCAAAGTCAATGATAAGGAACTACCCAAAACAGCACTGGGAACAGCTCCATTCACAGCAGCTCCTTATTTTGGCCACCGATCGAGATTATATCAACTGGATCTTTATCAAAGACCAGAAAACATCGTAAAAATTATTAAAAAATCTCATGATCTTGGTATTAAGGCCATTCAGGTTATTCCAGAAAAACCCATTATAAAAGCTCTTAAAGAAGTTTTAAATGATGGTATGGAGCTGGATATATGGGGAACAATTCGAAAAGAAAATATGGAAAATGATTTAAATTTACTATCTGATCTTAATGCTAGTGTGATGTTTTTAGATGAGTGGTTAACTGATAAATCAGAAATGAGTTTAGTTGGAGATTTATTGAAACAGATTACGGATAATGGTGCTATATCTGGATTGATAACTGCTTTGCCTATGGAAACAACGCCTAAATTACTTGATTCTTCAATTAAAGATATCTTTGATATCTACATGATCCCTGTAAACAAGATAGGGTATATGATGGATTACCCAATATTCATGGATAAGGAACGTACAAATCTAGCAGAAATGCTTCAAAAATTAGATAAAATCGTTATGGCTAGTAAAATATTGGCAGTTGGGATTTTAAATCCAAATGAAGCATTAGATTTTTTGAAAACTCTAAATTATGTGGATATGGTAACTTTGGGTATTGCATCTGAGAGAGAAGCAGAAGAAACATTTGGCTTACTTTTTAAAAAATAATTTACTTTTAAAAGAATCAGGTCGAAGTTAATTTTAAGATAAGATAAATAACATATTATTTTTAATTCTTTCTTTCTTTAATCATCTTCATGAGTTCGCTGGGTGTTTCCATTTCTCCCATTTCCCAGCTTTTAATTACAGGAATACCCTCTAAAGATTCTTTAATTTTTTCATTATCCAGTATGAAAACTGCATCAGAACCACTAATAAGTGAAAGGTCTTTAAGAGAGATAGCCATTCTTTTCAATGTGCGCTGATTTCTATTCCTCTCTAGGTTTGTGATCAAAGCATTATCTGCAGTTTTAGTTATCTTTCTCTGTTCTAACTTAGCTAAAGCATCAAATGGGGTTTTCTGGGTGGGAATAACGCCAAACCCTAAATCAATCAGTTTTTGAGGGTGGCTGTTTTTAATATTTTTATTTACTTGTTCTTTATGGATATCATGTTTCTTGTCATGGTCCGGAACTTTAAAAAGATCTATAGAAAGAGTAATTTTGAGGTTTAAAATATCTTCTAGCATCATAGCAGTTTCAGGGCATGCCCGCACAATACCATGTTCGTATTTATAGATAGTTTCTCTGGAAACATGGGCTAAATCCGCAAGATCTTTCAAAGAAAGATTATAATCTTCACGGACTTCTTTTAATATTTCCCCGTTAATCTGAACATAATATCCACCACGGTCTGCTAAAATTTCAGGATACTCTTCTTCGATAATCATATTTTTAAGGGTATCCAGTGCAATTACAGGTATGCCGTGTCTTTCATAGACAACATCTTCTTCCAAGTACTCGCTTTTTGATTTAAGCCCTACGATTAAAGGGGATGCCAAAAATGCATGGGAAAGCTTCTTTATTTCCTGGGCCTGAAGTCCATTAATCCCATCTATATTAACTAAAACCTTTAATAGTAGAAGCAATAACTTTCTTCGAGCCATCATATCAAAACAACTTCTATCATATATATGGGAAGTTTCAAAACCATGATTGGCTAAAAGATCATTAATCTCTTGGAGGACATGATTCCTCTCTAAAGTACTCATATAATCACCGGTGAATAATATGTATGAAATTTATGTTGGAATAGATGATACAGATTCCCCTGAAGGAATGTGCACTACTTATATATCTTGTGTAATTATCAATAAACTTAAAGATTTTGGTTATAATATCAAGGGATATCCTAAATTAATTAGACTCAATCCCTTTGCAAGATTCAAGACTCGGGGTAATGGAGCGGTAACTTTTAAATTAATAGTTAATAACTTCTCATCACTTCCTGAAGTTAAAAAAATCATCCTAGATGCCGTGGAAGAATTCTCACATATAGAAAATGATAATACTAATCCTGGTGTAATTTTTTACCATGGAGAAATAACTGAGAATCTTAAATCATTTTCCACAAAAACGATTCAGAGTATAGTTACCATATCTGAGGCAAAAAAATTGGCTGAAGAGATAGGTGCCGAGATCCATCAATTTAAGAAAGGAAGAGGTATTATTGGGGCATTGGCGGCTATTGGCTGTTTATTAAATGACAGCACTTTTGAATTACTATCTTATAGGGTTCCTGAAAATTATGGTGCTCCCCGAAAGATAAATGAAGATTCTGTAATTTTAATGAATGAAAAAACGTATCCTCAAACTTTTGATAATATTGATAATGGATATATGGCAATTGAACCTCACACGCCGTGTCCTATTCTTTATGGAATTAGGGGCGAAAGCCCCCAAGCTGTTTTAGAAGCCCATAATCTGATAGAGATTCATGAACCTCTTGAGGGTTATTGCATTTTTGAAACTAACCAACATACAGATATGCATATTCAAAAAATTGATAAAATTAGTGAAATGGAACAATTTGGATGTTATCAAATTGAAGGCAGTGTCAAAGATGTTCCCCATGTAATTGAGGGTGGACATATATTCTTTTATTTAGAAGATGATTCTGGGAAAATCGAATGCGCGGCATATGAACCAACTAAGGGATTCAGGAACATCATAAAAAAACTACGCCCTGGGGATGAAGTAGTTCTCTATGGAGGTATTGGAACTCATCAGACCCTTAATATAGAAAAAATCCAAATTAAAAAATTAGAATATCAATTTGAAGAAAAAAATCCTGTGTGCGAATGTGGAAAACGCATGAAGTCTGCAGGATCAGATAAGGGGTTCAAATGTCCAAAATGTGGGTTTAAACTTAGAGATGGATCTAAAATTTTAAATCCTGTTAAAAGGGATTTAAAACCTGGTTCTTATGAAGTTCCGCCGTCTGCAAGACGCCATTTATCTAAACAACTTGTTAGGATGGGCAAGTCATAAATTAATTCCCTATTTTTTCTAATTTATTAATCAGAATAATGAATATAATTTCTCATTTTAAATTAATTAACAAAAAATTTATTTATTCTGCAACCAGTGTACCATCATATGATTACGCAAGAGTTGGCAAATTTTATTGTTTCTTTAAAATTTGAAGATATTCCTGAAAGTGCAGTGGAAAAAGCAAAAATATGTTTTCTGGATTTTTTAGGAGTATCATTAAGAGGATCATTCACTAAAAGTTCTCAGATTGCATTAAAAGTTATATCTGATTTAAATAGCTTTAATTTGAATATGGGCGATTCAACCATAATTGGTAATGGAAAATTTTCCTCAATGGAAGCTTCTTTTTTAAATGGAATCTCAGCTCATTCACTTGATTTAGATGATGGGCACAGGTTAGCTCAACTGCATCCGGGATGTACTGTTATCCCTGTGGCTTTAGCACTGGGAGAACATTTAGATAAAATGGGGGATGATTTCATAACTGCACTGGTTGCAGGGTATGAAGTGGCCATTGTTCTTGGCAAAATAATCAATCCACGCCATAGAAATAGGGGTTTCCATAGCACAGGTACCATTGGTGCTTTTGGTGCAACTGCCGCAGCTGTAAAAATACTTGATTTAAATGAAGATGAAATTAGCAATGCATTTGGTTTGGCGGGTACTCAGTCAGCGGGTCTTTTAGAATCAGACCATGCTGGAACTATGGGAAAACATATCCACGCAGGTAAAGCCTCTCAGTGTGGAATTTTATCTGCACTTCTATCTCAAAATGGTTTCACAGGACCTTCCAGTATCTTGGAAGGTGAAGAAGGATTTTTTAACGCTTTATGTGGAATGAATTTAAATGCAGATGGTTTTGATGAATTAAAACATGAATTATTCTTGGATTTAGGTAAATTCCATATTAATGATGTTTACCTTAAAAGATATCCAGTTTGCAGACACCTGCATTCAACTATTGATTCGGCTAGGAAAATCTTCAATGAAATAAACCTTAAAAATCTAGAATTAAATCAGATAGATAAAATAACTGTAAAAACATATAAAATTGCTGCAGAACATGATAATTATGATCCTCAAACTCCAGAAGCAGTTAGACAAAGTTTGCCAGCTAGTCTAGCTATCGCTATTTTAAAGGGGGATATAAATTTAGATTATATGATGAACGGATCTGAAATCAATAGTTCCATGCGAGAAATTATTGATAAAATCAGCATAGAAATTGATGAAGAGTTCGATGCATTACAACCAGATAAAAGACCAGCTAAGGTCATAATTGAGTTTAAAGATTCATTAAATACATGGGATTCTAAAAATACAAAATCTCAAAAACCTTATTATCTGGAAAAAACTACATTGTTACCGCAGGGTGAACCTGAAAATCCATTTAAAAAGGAGGATATAATTAAAAAGTTTTCTTTACTTAATCCTGAATTTAATGATAAAAATTTTTTTAATCTTAAAGAAATGATTTTTAAAATAGAGTCATTTAAAGTTAGAGAATTAATGGATTGTTTTAACTTTTAGATTGAAAATAGGGGTGTGCTGGATTTCTAAAAAAATGATATCAATTATACAATTTTCATGATTTATCCCATTTTATTATATTATAATAATAGAAATCTATAGAACTATTTTTCTTATTATTAAAACAGTTGTCTAGTTAAATTAAAATTCATTATTTGGATTTAATTTAATGTATGGGGTCTTATAATAATTTTTTTGATAAAAATAGAGTTTAATATTTTATATAT